>CAIZKT010000159.1:0-4402 GCA_903933565.1 uncultured Victivallales bacterium
CAACAGCGCCGGTCGCCTGCTCCCCTACCTGACCGCCAACGTGAAGTTCGAGGTCAACCGCCGGGAGGGCGTCCTGCTGGCCCCCAACGCCGCCCTGCGCTGGACGCCGACGCTCGCCCAGGTCGAGCCGGCCTCCCGCGAGGGCGCTGGTGCGGCGGCGAGCCCGGCCCCGGCCGCCCATGCGACCGGCCGCGCCGCCGCGGCCGCGGGCAAGGCGGAGGAGGCGAAAGCGGCGAAGACGAAGGCAGGCGTGGTGTACACCGTTCAGGGCGCCTACGTGCGACCGCTCGTCGTGCAGGTCGGCCTGACCAGCGGGACGGTCACCGAGCTCAGCGGCGAGGGCCTCGCCGAGGGGACCGAACTCGTCATCGGCGTGCAGACTGCCGCGGGAACTGCGGCCCAGACGAGCAACCCCTTTGCCATCAAGATGCCCCGGCCACCGGGGGGTGGCGGCGGGCCGCCACACTGAACCGGGCCGCGCAAAGGGTTGCCGACGTGAGAGCGTACGACTATGGAACTCATCGAACTACAAGATCTCAGCAAGACCTACCACCTGGGCGACGTGGACGTGCCCGTGCTCCGTGGCATCTCGCTGAAGATCGTCAAGGGTGAGTTCGTCGCCCTGATGGGGGCCTCCGGTTCGGGCAAGACCACCCTGATGAACCTCCTGGGCTGCCTGGACCGCCCGACCTCGGGCGAGTACTGGCTGGAAGGCGAGGCGGTCGGCCGGCTGTCGTCCGACCAGCGGGCCATGGTGCGCAACCGCAAGCTGGGGTTCGTCTTCCAGAACTTCAACCTGCTGCCGCGCACCAGCGCCATCGACAACGTGGCCATGCCACTGGCTTACACAGCGCGGCAGCTCCCCGACCGGGAGGCTCGTCGCCGCGCCCGTGAGATGCTGGTCCGGGTGGGACTGGAGGACCGTCTGGAGCACGAGCCGTCGCAGCTCTCCGGCGGCCAGCAGCAACGCGTGGCCATCGCGCGAGCCCTGGTCAACCGCCCCGCGCTGCTGTTCGCTGACGAGCCGACGGGCAACCTCGACTCGCACACCAGTCAGGATGTCCTGCGCATGTTCCGCGGGCTCAACGAGGATGACGGCATCACGATCATCCTGGTGACGCATGACCCGGATGTAGCCCGCAGCGCCAAGCGTGTCATCCACATCCGCGACGGCCAGATCGTCGACGGCGCTGAAGACACCGCGCCCCCAGCCGGCGTCGGTGGACCACCGGGCGGGGCCGTGGCAGGAGGGCGGACATGAACGTCTACCGATCCCTGTTGTCTGCACTGATCTCATTCCGGCGCAATCCGCTGCGTGCCGCCCTGACCACGCTTGGAATCGTCATCGGCATCGGTGCGGTGATCGCCATGATGGAGATCGGCCAAGGGTCGTCGGCACAGCTCCGCAAGGCGATCGCCAGCATGGGGGCCAACGTGCTGCTGGTCATCCCGGGGTCGAACACTGCCAGCGGCGTCAGCCAGGGCGTCGGCAGCACCGTGACTCTGCGGCCCCAGGACTGCGACGCCCTCGCCGCCGAGTGCCCGTCGCTGCGCGCCGCGGCGCCGGTAGTGCGCGCCCGCACCCAGATCGTCTACGGCAACCGCAACTGGGTGCCCAACCAGATGTCGGGCACCACGGCCGCCTTCCTGGATATCCGAGACTGGGCCACTCTCGCCGAGGGCGAAGCGTTCTCCGATCGCGACGTGCGTAATGGCAGTCGCGTCTGCCTGTTGGGGCAGACCATCGCCAAGGAGCTGTTTGAGGGCGAGGCCGCCATCGGCAAGGTGATCCGGGTCAACAACGTGCCCCTGCGGGTGGTCGGAGTGCTCGGCAAGAAGGGGGCCAACATGGTAGGCATGGACCAGGACGACGTGCTGATTGCACCCTGGACGCTGGTCAAGTACCGCATCGCCGGCTCGGCCCTCGCTACGGCCAACCAGAGCTCGAGCAGCAGCTCCAGCAGTTCCACGAATACCCTCAGCCAGTTGTACCCCAGCGCGGCCCCC
Organism: uncultured Victivallales bacterium; assembly: GCA_903933565.1. Lineage (GTDB taxonomy): Bacteria > Verrucomicrobiota > Lentisphaeria > Oligosphaerales > JAFGRS01 > CAILUI01. The sequence continues at coordinate 2,008 of CAIZKT010000159.1, forward strand.
GTGCTCTACGCCGGACGGTCGTCCACCCAGACCCAGAACAACCCGATGCTGGTGCGCTTCGCCAGCATTGATTCCATCCTGGCCGCGGCGCGCAGCAGCGAGCAGATCCCGGCCGCCATGCAGGAGATGACCAAGGTCCTGCGCCGCCAGCACAATCTGCGCACCGGCGAGCCGAACGACTTCGAGGTCCGGGACATGACCGAGATGACCAATACCCTCTCCTCCACCACCAAGCTGATGACCAATCTGCTGCTGTGCGTAGCCATGATCTCGCTGGTGGTGGGCGGCGTCGGCATCATGAATATCATGCTGGTCTCCGTCACCGAGCGCACCCGCGAGATCGGCCTGCGTATGGCCGTCGGCGCCCGCAGCCGCGACATCCTGCGCCAGTTCCTGGTCGAAGCCACGGTCCTCTGCCTCGTCGGCGGTGCCATGGGCATCCTCCTCGGTCACGGCGGCTCCACGCTCGTCCGCGTGCTGCTGCACTGGCCGGTGCAGACCTCGCCGCTCGCGATCGCCGCGGCCGTGGTGGTTTCGGCCGGCGTGGGCATCCTCTTTGGCTTCTACCCGGCCTGGAAAGCATCACAACTCGACCCCATTGAGGCGCTGCGCTACGAATGATGGAATCCCCGCGGCCAAGCCACGGCCGCCGCCCCAGGAGCACCGCGATGAGCGAGCATAGCCAAGCCGAAACGTGCAGATTCTCGCCCGGGCGCGCTGTCGGCGGCCTGCTGGCCCTGGTCCTGCTGAGCGGTTGCGCGGTCGGACCCACCTACCGCCGACAGCCTGGAGACCTGCCCGCAACCTGGGCTGGGACCGCCGCGACGCCCGCGCCGACAGCGGCAGCCGACGCGGAGAAGGCCCTGGCCGACTGGTGGACGGTCTTCCAGGACCAGGAGCTCTCCTCTCTCGTGGATAGGGCCATCGCCGCAAATCTTGACCTGAAGCTGGCGGCAGCCCGCGTCCGCCAGGCCCGCGCCAGCCGCGGCAGCGCCTTCGCCGGATTGGGCCCGACCGCCAACACCACCGGCGCACGGAAGCGCAGTCAACCCTCGGGCTCCTCATCCGCTAGCGCCGGAGACCGCCTGCCGACCACAAACCAGTACCAGGCCGGATTCGACGCAGCCTGGGAGCTGGACCTCGTCGGTGGCGTCCGCCGTGGCGTCGAGGCGGCAGGCGCCGACCTGCAGGCCGCCGTCGAGGCGCGCCACGACGCCCTCGTGACCCTGGTCGCCGAGGTGGCGCGCAGCTACATCGACCTGCGCACCTTCCAGCAACGCGCCGAGATCGCCAGGCAGAACCTGATCTCCCAGCAGCACAGTGCCAGCCTGACACGCCAGCGCCACGAGGGGGGCTTCGTGAGCGGCCTGGACGTGGCCAACGCCGAGGCCCAGGTGGCGACGACCGCCGCGCAGATCCCGCTCCTGGAAGCGTCGGCGCAACAGACGATTCACAGCCTCAGCCTGCTGTTGGGACGCGAACCCGGCGCCCTGATGCCGGAGCTCTGGCCCGCTGGGGCCGTGCCCGTAGCGCCGCCGGCGGTGCCCATGGGTTTGCCCTCGGACCTGCTGCGCCGCCGACCCGACATCCGCCAGGCCGAAGCCCAGATCCACGCCGCCACCGCGCGCATCGGAGTCGCCACGGCCGACCTGTACCCGCACTTCACGCTCTCGGGCGCGTTGGGCTACCAGGCCGCCAACTCGGGCAATCTGTTCGACCCCTTGAGCCGCTTCTGGTCGCTCGGACCCTCCCTCACCTGGCGCGTCTTTGACAGCGGCCGCATCCGCTCGAACATCGAACTGCAGAAGGCCCTGGAAGAACAGACCGTCATCGCCTATCGCCAGACCGTCCTGAGCGCCCTGCAGGAAGTCGAAAACGCCCTCCTCGCAGCCGCCAGAGAGCAGGAGCACCGCCAGGCACTGCTCCAGGCCGCCGACGCCTTCCGCCGCGCCACCAAGCTGGCGGACGCGCTGTATGCGAACGGCCAAACCGACTTCCTCAACGTGCTGGTCGCGCAGCGCTCGCTCCAGGCCGCCGAAGACGCCCTGGCGCAAAGCACCGCCGCCCTGTCGACCGATCTGGTCGCCCTCTACAAAGCCCTCGGCGGCGGCTGGGACGCCCCAGAGGCCCCAGACGGCGGCGCCTCGGCCGGGCGCTAACCAGCCTAGCCCCGCGGTTGCCGTGGAGCCGGCGGTCTCCGCCGTATCGCCTTCCGCGTTTGGCTCAAGATACCGCGAACCAGGCCCCTGCGGGTCCTTGGCATCGCGGGCTCCAGGCCGCACCGCGCGCGATAACGCAATCCCCTGGAGCCGGCGGTCTCCGCCGTATCGCCTGCCTCCGCGTTTGGCTCAAGATACCGCGAACCATGCCCCTGCGGGTCCTTGGCATCGCGGGC
>CAIZKT010000160.1:0-1844 GCA_903933565.1 uncultured Victivallales bacterium
AGCAACAGGTTTGGACCGTGACCGCGGCGACCGATTGCGGGCCGGATGCGACCTGCGAGGTGACGTACGTGTGGACAGACGACACGGCGGCGCCGGTGTTCGGGGCCTGCCCGGCGGCGGCGATCGATCTGGGGTTGAACCCTGCGGCACTGCCGACGGAGGCGATGGCGATCGCGGCGGCGGGGACGGCCAGCGACACCTGCGACAAGACGCTGGTGTATGGCGCGGTGGGCGGAACGGTGACGGGAACGTGCTCCAAGCAGCAGGTTTGGACCGTGACCGCGGTGACGGATTGCGGGCCGGATGCGACCTGCACGGTGACGTACGTGTGGACCGTGGAAACAGCCACCTTGAGCGTTGGCACGGGGTACACGATCCAGTATCCGCCGACCTACTCTCCGTACGAGTTAGCCGGCCCGGGCAACTGGGTGACGGTGCCGATCAGTGTTTCGAATCTGTGCGGCGACTTGGCGCAACTGGTCTTCGAGATCACGTTCGAGGAGTACCTTGTGGGGACTTTGGAGTGCCCCAGTGATCCTCGGCGGGGAACGACGGCTGGCCTGTTGTACATGGTCGGTACGGAGCGCTGGGACGTGACTCGAGTGCAGGACGCGACCGACTGGAATGACTGGGCCTGGAACCATGGCACCACGGTGCCGGACAACACCACCGCGGATCCGGCGTTCGACAACGAGACCCGCGTGCAGGTTGAGCGCGGCGTCGGCGTCGGTGATGGCCTGACCGCGAGCATGACTAAGCTGGTCGTCTACATGGACAGCCCCACGGGCAACGCGGTGGTCAACGCAGGCTCCGGTGTTTTCATGTACCTGATGTTCCGCGTGTCTGATGCAATTACCAGCTTCCAGCAGATTGCGCTGACGCCGACGATGATCTACGCGACCAACATGGCGGGGCTGGAGGTTGCGAGCACGGTTGAGTCCGGCGTGGTCTATGCGGATGCGTGCAACTGGCTGCTGGACGTGGACCGTAACGGTCGGGTTGACCCGGATACCGATGGCGTAACTCTCTACCGGGCGCTCAAGTACGGTCATCTCAACGAAGCCCCCTGCTCGACCGTGCCGATTCTGCCGCCAGAGTACGCGGCGGCGGCAGGCCGTTACTTGCTCTCCGACGCCGATATCGTCACGTACGTCAAGAGTCTGGCGCTTAGCCCTGGCCTGAACGTTGATGCCAAGACGGATGGCATCTCAGCGGCCATTGGCGGCACGGCGGTGTCAGCAGCGCGCGATGGCGTCTACATCTACGGCAACCTGCGCGGTTTCCCGACCTACATCTACCCGGTCTATATGGGGCCGCTTCCGCTTACTGCCTACACCCCATTCGTCAATCCCGCCACTCCTATAGGTCCTCTAGCTGTAGTCCAATACGTGACGGTGCCGATTGCACACACGAACAACACCCCCATCGAGATCACCACCATCAACCCGAATATCGACAAGTTGAAGGTTCTGGTGTGCCCGCCCTCCTATGTTGTGTCACCGCTCCCCTGCTCGTGGCAGGTACCGTCTCCCGGCCCCACGGCCAAGACGTTGCCGCTGCCCCGGACTATTTGGAGCTGCGGCCCGTGAGGACCTCAGCGCGAGCAGCAGCAGTGTGAACACTGTCCGGTGAGACGGGGTTAGTCTCGCCTCACCGCCAGTAGGAACCCAAACCCCGCGGCGTCCGCTTCTCGGAGTGGACGCCGCGGTCTTTTGTGGGCTTGAAGGGGGCGCCGGGTGCGGCTATAATGGTCCGGAAACGGCGTGGAAACGGTGAAATGAGATCTATGCGATAGGGCGGTACGTCTTGGATGGGTCTTTCTGGTTGGAGTGCGGCCTGCTGGG
>CAIZKT010000161.1:0-10459 GCA_903933565.1 uncultured Victivallales bacterium
CCGGGGGCTTGGCTGACCCTGAACCCTGTTTTCCTCTCCGCCAGTCTCCCAGTCCGTCTCCTCCAGTCGCCGTTTCCCCGTCTCGCCGTCTCGCCGTTTCCTGAACCCCAGGACCTGAGGTGTCACCACCTACGGAACTGACCTGCGCCCGAAGGCAAGGGGGGGCCTTGCCTGGCGTCTTCGGAGCGGGTATGGTGCGCGGGTGACGCCCGGCTCCTCGTGCCAGCAGTCTCCCACATTCAGACGCGGACCGGGCGAGGAGAGCGACAGACCATGAGAACCAAACTTGCCTTCATCGGCCAGGACAGCCTGCCGGGCGTGGAAGCCGATGCCGCGTTCTGTGTGGCGCAGGGGTTCGAGGGCCTCGAGTACAACTATTGGGGCAACTTCGAACAACTCAGCGAGGCTACCGTCCAGGCGATGGCGGAGATCCTGGCCCGGTATGAGGTCAAGTGCGTCATGTTCGGGCTCTGGGGCTGGAACCACCTCGCGCCCGAGCCAGCCGAGCGGCAGAAAGCACACGCCATGCTGCGCCGCGCCATCGCCTTTGGCCGCATTCTCAAGGCCGAGGTGCTCACCGTCGGCGGCGGGGTGTTCAGCGGCGTGCTCGAGGAAAACGTAGCGGAGTTCGTCAAGGTATTTCCGCCCCTGCTGGACGAGATGGAAGCCGCCGGCTTACGATCGGCGTTCTATGCCATGCATGGCAAGAGCTTCTTCGACCGCCTCGAGGCCTACGAACGGGTGTGGCAGACGCTGCCCCAGGTCGGCATCAAGTACGACCCGGCGAACTGGCGGCATCACGGTGACGACTACCTCGCCGTGGTGCGTCGTTACGGCAACAAAGTGGCTCATCTGCACATCAAGGAGCATCTCTACCACAACGGTGAACTGGCCAGCCAGCCGTCGGCCGGCATGGGTGACATCGAGTGGGGCAAGGTGTTCGCCTTTCTCTACGAACACGGCTACAACGGCCCTCTCTCCGTCGAGCCACACGGCCAGATCTGGTCTCAGGGCGAGATGCGTCGCAAGCTGTTGCTGCTCACCCAGCGCGCCATCAGCCCCCTGCTGATCTGAGGGCGCCGGGCCTGCCGAAGCGCGGCTTGCGTCTCAAGGCTCGGTCAGCCACACCTTGGCACCGGGCAGGGGCTGGCCGGCGGGGTCGGTCAGGCGCAGGCACCAGCCGGTCGGGCCACCTCCCTGGATGATCTTGAGCAAGATGAGGTTACGACCGGCATTCAGGGTTACCGGGAAGCGCTCGGCATCCACGCCCGCGCTGCGGCTGAGGTTGGCGCCACCGAGAAGCTGCCCGTTGAACCAGAGCTTGAAGCCGTCGTCGCTGCCCAGCCGAATCTCCGCCGCGCGGACCTCGCCGGGCTCGACGTAGGCCGCCACGTAGTAGGCGATGTTCTGGTCGAAGGGCACGGCCGGGACCTGCTCCTTGAGCATGGCGATCTCGGTGCTGACCCGGAGCGCGCTCCAGGGGTTCTCCAGCACCCGCTCGCCCGCCTTGCCGTCGAACCACTGCCCGGCTTCCGGGCTGCCGACTGCGGCGCGGAAGACGGCCCGGCGCGTGAGGCCCAGGGCCGGCCGCACGCTGGCCTCATTGATGAAATCCTGCGCATAGCCGGCGGTAGCCTCGCCGCCTCCGGGGCTCGGAAACGGGGCGCAGAGCAGCACCGTCGTGAGAAAACCCTCGGGGTTGAGCGGGTAGGGCCCTGCCGTGTCCAGCGCCTCGGCGGGCGGCGTCGCTGAGACCTGCGGTCGGGCGGCGCGCACCAGGCGCTGGGCTTTCAACTCGGCCTGGAAGGCGGCAAAGAAGGTCTGCGCCCGCGCCATCTCCTGCTGCCAGGTCGCCCGGTCGCCCAGGAAGTAGAGGCGGGTGCGGAAGGCGTCGAGGCGGTCCTCAAATGAGCTGACGCCCTGGCCGAGCGTCGCGCCGGAGAACACCTCCGTGACGTCGGCCGACCGACGCAGGGCAAAGGTCCGCGTGCCGGCGGTGCGGGTGTGGATGGCGAGGAAACTGCGGTTGGCGTAGATGATCTCGTCGGCGTCGCAGTAGAGGTGACACCCGGCGCGGCGGGCCAGGCTGCGCAGGAGGTCGGCCGGGGCCATGAGTGAGCCAATCCAGATGTCTGTAGACTCCGGGCCGGTGCGGCTGACGATGGCGGGTCGCCCGCCGTCCTCGAAGGTGGCCAGCACCGTGCCGTCGGTGCCGCCGGTCCAGCGCTGCCGCAGCGTGGTCGGGCCGGGAACCTGCTCGCGGACGCCGCCGCTGCCTTTGTCGAGCACCCACTCCGGGCGCTCGAAGCTGCCAAAAACGCGCTCCGGCGCGAAGCCGGAAAAGAGATCGTGGCCGGCGTCGTTCAAGCGCATATTCAGGTTGCGCGTCGAGCCGGTCTCGGCCTCGAGGCCGAAGCCGAGCAACTCGCGGCTGTGCTCCGGCGACATCTCCGGCGCGCGGTCGGGGTTGAAGAGCCCGGGGGCGAACATCCAGACGAGGGTGGCGCCGCGGCGGCGGAGACGCTCGTTGATCAGGCGGCGCTCGGCGTCGGTGAGACGGAAGCAGTTCAGCATGATGTAGAGCTTGTAGGAGCGGGCGCCGGGGGCGAGGACATCGGCCAGTTCATAGTGGTCCACGGGCGCGCCGAGCCGGCAGAGTTCCTGGACTTTGAAAGCATCGATCAGGGCGGTGGTCACGGGCCAAGGCGGCCCGGTAAAGAGACTGTCGAGATCGACGACGCTGGCGATGTCGGTGTCACTGGTGCGGTCGACGCCCATCGCCGCTTCGCCGCAGACTTGCAGGCGTTCGAAGAGATCGAGGACCGGCGGTTGATGATACCACTCCCGGCCCATCTGGAACCACCAGCCGGTGAAGCCTTCGCAGAGCTGGTGGGCGTACTCGCGTTGCAGGCAGGCCAGGGATTCCTGCACGTCCGGCGGGCGACCGTGGAGTGACGGGTTGTCCGGCGCTGGCTCGGCGAAGCTGGTACGGATATCCGACTCGCTGATCCAGAGTTTGCCGTGCGCCCGCAGGCTGGCCGGCGGGAAGCGGATGCAGCCGTGCTCACCGGGACCGCGCCGGTTGTACTGCGGCGGCCCGGACCAGAAGTCGACATCCGGCGAGGCCAATAGATCCTTCAACGTCGCCTGGCCGCCTTCAAGCAGCCAGTGGTTCTGCAGGTAGCCATGGAACATGCCCACGAGCTGCTGCCGATTGCAGGCCTGCTTGACCGCGCTGGCGAAGAGTAGCAGGCTGTCTTCCATGACCTTGTTGTGTACATAGTAGTAGTCGCGCACCTGGCGGTTGCGCTCAGGATCCCAGAACACCCCGGCGTCGGTGGTGCGGCGCCGCGCGGGCAGCGGCGGCAGGGCGGTGGCGAAGTCCGCACTCGGGTCCTGCCAGGCGGCGCGCAACGCGCGCACCTCACCGCCGTAGGTGGCGCGCAGGTGGGTGCGGAAGGCCCGCAGCATCGGCGGGGAGAAATCCACGGCGTATTTCTCGTGGTCGTAGTCCCCCCAGTAGTACCACTCTTCGGTGCCGCCACCGCAGATGAAGTAGCCGATGACATTCGGCGCGTAGGCCGCCTGGCGCACATGGGTGACGTACTCCGCCAGCGCTTCGACCGTCTTCTGCCGCCAGACCTCGGAGGCGAAGCTGGGGTAGCCGCGCTCCTCGGGACTGCGGTCAGTCATGGCGTACCACTTGGTGAAGTGTCGTGGCGAACCATCGTTGAAGGCCATGGTTTCATCCGGATAGTCCCGGGCAAAGCGCGGCGGGTTGCAGACGTAGAGCCGCAGGATGAGGCGGGCGTTGGGCACCTGATCGAGGAAGCGGTTGATCTGATCATCCAGCCGCCGGAAGGTCGCCAACTGCGCCCCCGGCCAACCCACGCCGCCGACCATCTCGAAATGCACCGGAAAGTTGCGGTCCGCGATCTCCGCAATCTGCGGCAGGGTGGCGGCGCAGCGGGTGTAGAGCATGGGGCCGTAGGGCTTGCCATCGATCACCAGCGTCGGCGTGCCGAGCACGGGCTTGACCTCGGCTACGCTCTGCGGCTGGGCGGTCGGCCGGGCGCTCAGCGTGGGCAGCGTCAGGCCGACGCGGGGCGGGGTGCCAGCCAGGGGCTCGGGGTCCTGACCGTCAGGAATCCCGTCCTGGTCGGTGTCCGCCGCCTCGGGATTGGTGCCACGCTCCAGTTCGGCGAGGTCCGGCAGGCCGTCCTGGTCCGAGTCGACCGGCGGCGCGCCCCGGGCCTCGAAGGCGCCGAGGCGAGCGCCTCCTGCGACCTCGAGGCAGGCCCGCGTGTCGGCGGAACGGCCTGGCCCGGCAGCGTGCGGCACGAGGGTGAGATTGACCTCAAAATCCGCCTTCACCGCGACCGGCTTGTCCCACCCGAAAGGCTCGGCATAGATCCATTCGTGCTCATCTGGCCGCACCGAGTCCATCAGATACAGCCCGCCGCTGGCGGCGCGGGCGATGACGCCCAGCCCATACGGGGCCTCGCCGGGATAGCTCACATCGTGCCAGGTTGGGTCCGGGTACCAGCGGTTCGCCTTCCCCGCCGTCAGCAGGGCCGTATCTGTCGCCTGGCTGTTGCTGAAAAGTCCGGGCGTTGAGCCGGTAGCGCGCAGCGACACGGGGAGCTTGAGCCCTTCGACCTGCGTCGGCGTCGCCACCCGGAAATGGTGATCGATATCCATGAACTCGCGGTAGAAGCGGATTTCGGTGGTGAGTGTGTTGCCAGGGCCCAGGAGATCGGGAACGGTGACCCGGACAGCGGCAAAGACCGGTCCGACGGCGATCACTTCGCAGGCGACCGCGCCGAGCTTCTTCTGCAGGATCTGCGGGTTGCGCCCGACCCACCAGTGGATGCCGTCACCCAGGGTCTCGGTCCGCCGCTCCCCGTCCTTGAGCAAGAGCGAGGTGATGGCACCGCCCTGGGTCGGATCGAGCACGGCCACGTAGCGCTCGGTCTCAACCCGGAAGCTGCCCTCGATCCGGGCCGCGGCTGCCAGCGGCGACGGCGCGGTGCAGGCGTAGAGGTGGAAGCGCCGTTCCTGGCCGGGCGGGTCGGCAATCCCCGGGTCGAGCCAGACGCGGGAGCCGACTCGCTGCGCGGGCACCTCCAGACCGCTGCGGAGGTCCCAGGCGCGTACCGCCGCCGCGGCGAGGGGGGCCTGATCCGGCCAGGCCAGGACCACCGGTCGGCGCGTCGTGGCCGCCTCGGGACCGCTCCCCAGGCGCACCAGGGCCCGGTGCGTGCCGTCCGCGCCGCGCCAGGGTGGCGCGGCGGGCAGGTCGGCGGCCACGGCCCCGAGCGTGGTCAGCAGCGCCGCGATCAGGGCCCCGAGGGTGTGGACACTCGCCCCGGCGCTCTCCGACGCCCGGTTAAGCGGCGCACGTGAATCCATCTACTACCTCCAGAAACTATTGCACTCAAATTGTTTGCAGTTCATGATGGCACGGCCTGGTGCGACGTACGGTACTGTCGGGTCGGGATGGGTTCAACCCTGCGTCGTCCGAGTCCAGGGCGGTTTCTTGGAACCTTCTTGTATTGCGCTCAGCCAACGTTGCGAATTCATCGCCGCGCCCTTATACTTCACCGATGTGGTTACGCCGCAGCGGTAGGTGCGGTCTTTGCCCGGTGTGCTTCAATACGTTGGGGCGTGTGGCCGGGGTCTCTGTGGTAGAGAGAACGCGCTAGGCGAAACTGAGTGGCTGGAGTTGAGAACAGGGGGTTGACCATGGCAGATGAACAGCCCAAGGTAACGGACGAGGCGGCTTTGGCCGGCCGGATCGAAGGGATCGAGACCCGGATACGAAACTTCGAGGTGTTCTCGCGGCGGGCCAAGATAGCGCAGCGCATCGGGATGCTGCTGATCCTGGGGTTGCTGCTGCTGTTTGTCTACCGCATCTACGCCCACTTCCATGGCTACGCCGTGGCCATGCGTGACTCGGTCAAGCGGGAGGCGCTCTTGAAGGAGTTCCTGGCCCAGGCAAAGCCGGATCAGGTGTTGCGTACCGAGGCCCAGGCGTTGGTGCAGGATATTCAGAATAAGGTGCTCCCCAAGTTGTTCGAGGACGTGGTGGCCGAGTTCAACAAGTCCAAACCCGAACTTGAACAGATGGCCACCGAGATGGGCTCGCGCCTCACCGACTTTGTCAAGACCACCGTGGCCGACCGACTCCGGGAGGCCATGCTGCAGAGCTACAACGAGATGGAGGCGGAGATTCGCAAGAGTTTCGGCGATATGCCCGAGGCGCAGTTCAAGAAGGACTTCGACGCCTCCCGCGACATCTTCATCCAGCACTTCATGGTGGCCTTGGACGAGCGCCTCGGGAAGGTGCAGACGGGGTTGGAGGGGCTCAAGGAGACGGTCAGGACGCACTACGGTAAAGACTTCGCCGCGAATCTGTCGGGCGAAGAGCGGGCGCGGCACGCTGAGATGGTGTTCATCGAATCGTTGATCGATCTGATCGTCTACGAACTGAAACCGGAACTGGGCGACGAGCCATTCCGCCAGGCTGCCAAGTAGAAGGGGGGCTGAAGCTATGAACGACCTACTCGTCACCCGTATCGCATCCCTCGAAGCCTGGTCCGAGAAGCAGGAGCGCCGCGCCCGGCGGGGTTTCTTCTGGTCGGCGCTGGTCTATGGGTTGCTGGTGGTCCTGGTGACCGCCTACACGCTGATCATCCTGCCCATTCTGAAGGAGTTGACCACGCCCAAAGCTCTGGGCGAACAGGCCTATGGCTGGCTGCAGACTGAGGTGCCAGCCCAGCGTCGCGCTCTGGTTGGCTACTGCATGGACAACTCGCCGGTGTGGTCGCAGGCTGGGGTTGAGTTGGTCAAGAGTGCCGTTCCGGCCCTCGAGGGCCACATCAAGGCGGTGCTCGATACCTACTCGGCCAAGCTCGCCGATGGCCTCAAGAGCGACCTGGGACCGGCCCTCACCAAGGCCGTCGTCGCGCGGACGCCGGAACTCAAGGCCAAGTACGAGGAACTCAAGAAGACCAACAAGGGCCAGGAAGTCCCCGCCACTCTGGCGGCACTGCTTGGTCAGGAGATGGATAGGTATCTCACCAACGACTTCGTGGTCGCTACCGAGAAGCTACAGAACCAGCTCCAGGATCTGGCGACTCGGCCGGAATCGCAGCTTACCCGCCGCGAGGAGGCCCAGCGCCGGGCCCTGAGTGCCTGGACGGTGTTGTCCGAGGAGGGCGACATGGGCCAGGGCGTTCTCGATGAATTGATGGGTAAGGCAAACCAGCTCTTCGTCAAGTACTTCTCGAAAGAGGCGCCGGCGGCGGCTGCCGAGAAGACCGCGCCCACGGAAACCAAGTAAGGCAGCGGTCACGCCGCCCCACAAACGGCTACGCTAACGGCCGCGCTGGAGTAGCGCCGCGGGTGCCGGGCCCGGCCGGACCTCGATCAGGGAGTCCGCGGCTGCGTCGACCGTCTGCTCAGTGCCGTTCGGCCAGCGTAGGGTCAGCGGCACCGGCCTGCTCCACTCTCCGAGACCGAAGTGCAGCACCGGGTCATCCTGCTGGCCGTAGGTGCTGGTGCCAGCCGTGACCAGCCGGGTCAGCGTCATGGCGCCCAGCCGGGCCCGTACCAGCGTGCCCAGCACCGTCTGCCGGTCCGGCCCAGGGCGCACCCGAACCCGCAGCCAGTGCCTTGGCGGCGCCGCGGCTGCGGGCCAGCCCGCGTTGCGATACAGCCGCAATGACGGCGGCGCGCCGACGGCGGCCCGGCCGGCGGTGACCACATCCAGGCGACCGTCGCCGTCCACATCGGCCAGGGCGCCGGCGTAGGTATCCAGACGCATGATCCCCGCTTGGCGAGCGTGATCCTCGAAACGCTCACCCTGGGCATTCAGAAAGAGCTTGGAACGGGCGTACTCCAGGTTGTAGACCTGCGGGACAAACACATCCGTCCAGCCGTCGTTGTTCACATCCCCGGCCACGCAACCAGCCCACAGTTCGTCCCCCTTGAACCGCGCCGGGCCGCCGATCGGCAGCGTGGGCACGCCTAGCACCTCGCGCCAATCCTCAAAACCCGCCACCGTGCGCCGGTAGATGGCGGAGTCGTCGCAGATGTAGCCCCGGACGTCATAGCCCATGGAGGTGTTGCCGCTCGGGCCGACGTACTTGTGCGCCAGGTTGGCGGTGAACAGGTCCAGGCGGCCATCGTTGTCGAAATCGAGCCAGCAGGCGCCGATGCTATGGCCGTAGGCGGGGCCGTAGCTGCGGCGGGCGATCGGGTCGTAGTACTTGTCTGGTTGCTTCCGGCCCGCCACGCCGAAGCGTTCCGCCACGTCCTCGAAGCGGCCGTCGCCGCGGTTTCGCCAGAGCAGATTGGGTTGGAGCCGGTAATTGGCCACGAAGATGTCCTGACGGCCATCGCCGTCGACGTCGCCAAAGAGTACAGCGCGACCGTAGGTCTTGCGGGCGATCCCGGCGGCGACCCCGATCTCCGTGAAGCGCTCACCGCCGCGGTTCCGCCAGAGTTGATGCGGGTAATAGACCGCCTGGCCGTCATTCCAGTCCTCGACCATACCGATGTAGAGATCGGCAAAGCCGTCGCCGTCGATGTCGCCGGCGCCCAGAGTGAGAGCCTTTGGGTGGGGCGCATAGCCGGCGGGCGCGGCGCTCTCCACGAAGGTCCCAGCGCCGCGGTTTCGCCAGAGTTGGCCGGTCGTGCTGACGATGTCGGTCAAGCCGTCGTTGTCGAGGTCGAGGCAGAGGGCCGGGCCACGCCGGGCGTTCTGCAGACCGGCCGCGGCGGTGCTCTCCTCGAAGCGGATGCTCCCGTTCTCGGTCACGTTGCGGTAGAGCCGGTGGCCGTTCACCAGCAGATCGGGGCGAGCGTCCCCGTCGGCGTCGAACCAGTTGACATAGTGCGCGTCCACCCCGCCGAGGCCTGCCGCCTCGGTCAGGTCGGCGAAGCTCGGTACGATGAGCACATACGGCGCGGCGGCGACCGGCTCCGGCGGCGGCTCCGGCGCCGGAGTCGCCGCCACGGGCGGCCGCGGACCGCGCAGGCAGCCCGCCGCGGCGACCACGGCCAGGGCGAGGCCAGAGACCAGGCAAAGCAGGGCGCGAAGGCCTGACATCAGCGGCTCCTCTCGAGGGTGGCGCGGTACAGGTCGCAGACTTGGTCCAGCAGCGCAGTTCGGTCGTAGCGCGAGGCCCAGGCCCGAGCTTCTGAGGCTGCCCCGGCACGCCGGGCCTCATCCAGCCAGCCCCGGAGACCCGCCGCCAGGGCCGCCGCCGTCGCGTCGGTCAAGGTCGCGGCCGGACAGCCAGCCAGGATCTCCCCCGGGCCACCGGCGTTGGCGGCCACCACCGGCCGACCCAGAGCCAGGGCTTCGACGATCGTTCGACCGAAGGGCTCGGTCACGGCCGCGGAGACCACGATGTCGGCCGCCGCCAGCCAGGGCAGGGCCGAAGCGGCGTCGGTGACAAAACGGACGCGCGCCGCGATCCCGAGCGTCGCGGCTAGCTCCCGTAGCCGCTGCAGGTACCTGGAGGCTGCCGGGGTACGGACACGGCCCACCACCAGCGCCCCCAATTCGGCCCCGGCGCGGCCCTGGGCCACTGCCTCCAGGAACACGTCATGGCGCTTCCAGGGCTCGAGATCGGCCACCAGGGCGGCCCAGACACGCACCCCCGGCAGCGCCAGCCCCGCGGCGGCGGGTGTCGCGGCGAGCCGTTCGAGGTCGAAGCCATTCGGGATCACGTGCAGGCGTTCCGCCGGCACTCGCTCACGCCACTTCGCTGCCACGCAATGAGAGATGGCCAGGATGGGTTGAGCCCGGCGCGCCAGCCAACTGAGCGCCAGCCGCGGCGCCCGCAGGTCACGGTCATGCAGGACCACCGGGGCCGCCGCCCAGACTCCCCCTGGCAACAGTAGGCCGCTGCGCAGGCCATTGGCGTGGATGAGTGCGGGGGTCGCCTCGGCGATGGCACGGCGGATGACTCGCCCGGCGGCCAGGCGCTCCAGCCCCAGACGGACCGCCCCCAGAGGCGAGGCAGGCCAGTGCGAAGTCCGCACCTCGTAAACGCGCCAACCCCCGCGCCGACAGCGCTCCAGAAGCCCATGCTCACTCCGGTCGGCGCCGACCAGCAGCGGCTCCCAGCCACGCTCGGCGGCGCCTTCCATCAGCGTGAACAGACTCTCCTGCGCCCCGCCAGTGAAGGGAGCACAGTCCACGTAGAGAATGCGTTGCGGCGATAGGGGTGCCATGGTTGGTGGTCTCGACCGCCCATAGTATGGCGGTTGCGCTCCCATTGGCAAACCCCGCGCCTGCGGCCAGGCGCCTCTCCAAGGGAATACGGTGGAGATGCGGTGGGCTCCACCGCGGTCCGGTGGAGATGCGGTGGGCTCCACCGCGGTCCGGTGGAGATGCGGTGGGCTCCACCGCGGTTTGGTGGAGATGCGGTGGGCTCCACCGCCG
>CAIZKT010000162.1:0-7963 GCA_903933565.1 uncultured Victivallales bacterium
CAGAATGAACAGACGGGTCGGCAGCAAGAGTACCCTCCAGTGATCGAGCACGATTTCGATATCCCTTTTGTGTCTGAACTGGCGCTGCACGAGAAGCAGATCCAGCAGAACTACCGTCCGCTCATCGCCGTCCACAAGTGGTTTGCGCGGCGCCCGGGAACGTTGTTCCGTAGCCTGCTACTCGCGGAGTTCGCGCCAGGCCCCCTCCGGGATTTCTACTACCGTCGCTGGGGTACCGGCGCTACCGGGAGATGTTCAACGACAGCTCGTCGGCCTCGATCTGAGTTGCCGCCTCATCGCTGACTGCAAGGACACGCGCGTACGGAACGCACTCGCAACCAATCTCTCGGACCTGCTGCGCTACCAGAACATGCTCTGCCGGTATGGTGAAGGAGCGCCCGTGAGTCCCTGGGTTCACCTCGGAGGTGTGCCGTGAAGTACGAACTGACTCTGAAGATGACACTCAAGAGCCGCTCTGACGTTGATCGAGTCACGCGTCAAATAGAATCCCTCTTCGAGTACGGTACGATCAGAGAGTCCATAGCCTTCGGGCTCGATCTTGACGACGATCCCCACCTTGTCGATGTGTCCGTCCGCAGGGCTCGCCCACTGCGGCGACCGGCATTGCAGGCAGGCTAGCGGTCACTGCCCTGCCGTATTGCCAAGGCCAGGTTCGCAGAACCTTGTCGGTAGCGTGCGCGCTTGGCAGCAACCAGCACGGCGTCAAAGGTCTCTTCTGGCACCGGCAACCTGTCCACGACCGGAGCTTCCGTGTCGGCATCGGTAGCCTCACGGATGCTACGGACGGTCTCTTTCTTCGTCCGCCCTTGGCTGATGCGGTCGGGCAGGCTCGGGCACTCTGCCACCAGCCAGCCGTCATCGCCACGTCACAGGCACAACGGCCGGTGCAGTTCGCTGACCCTGTGAAGGTGTTCTGAGTCGTGTTCGTCCATGGTCATGGTGCCACCGTCGACCACGACTCTCAGATGACCACGGCAGTAGACCCCGGCCGGGGCAGGTAGGCCGTAGAGAGCAGTCGTGTTCATGACGTGCCGCCCCGAAATGGCACGCTTCCGATCACACTTCTCAGTGATCTGGGAACAGACAACGCGGCAGCCATTGGCCAGGAGAGCTCGGATATAGCCGGCGCACGGGTGCCCGTATGTGTTGCCGGCCCGGCCATCAGTGCCGAGTGAGAGGAAGCCTCGCTGCGGGGCAACGGCCGCAACTGAGGCAGCAAAGCCCTTCTGTTTCCGGTCCTCTGGAGCCCCGTGGTGCGGGCCCATGAGGAAGTACGGGCGACCAAGCCCGCGGAGATGGGTGGCAACCTGTCTGAGCGGCGAGTCGCCCGGCCAGACGACCAACGGGGTGCCGTTGGCGCGCAAGCAGATGAGAGCCGAGGCCCGGTTTGGCGACGTGCTGCTGACGTTGCCAATACAGTCAGGAAACAGCAGCACCAAGTCGTGGGCCCCATCGGCGCTGGACCACAAGAGCATCGCCTCGTCCCTGACTTCCAGCCTCGATACGCACAGCTTCCGGGCGGTGTGAAGGCGGAGCATCGTTCTGAAGAACCCCAGTCTCCGGAGTTCGGCTGGGGCACGGTCGACGAGGAAATGCACGGAACCGACCCGAGGGTGGAACTCCTCGAGAATCGCGTTCAAACAGCCGCAGTGGTCGTCATCATTATGCGTGAGCAGAAGCTTGGCGACGTGAAGCGTGGGGTGGTCAACTAACCAGTCAAAGACTGGGCTGTCCGGCGGCCCAACGTCGACCATGATCAGCCGGCCGTCGGGCAGCGTTAGGACAGTGCAGTCCCCCTGGGCAACGTTCCAGAAGTCAATGGTCAGCATACCCACACGTGTGGCTATCCCTCGGCCACGACCGGTAACTCGGCGACAGGCGGCAGCTCGTACAGAGCGGTCTCTTGCGCGATGTAGTCCGGGCCGAAAGGCGTCACTCGGGCTATGGAAACAGCCTGCCTCTTGGCGCCAAACCGGGCGTAGCACCCGAAGTAGTCGCCAGGCTGGAGAATGCGCAGGGGAACAGCTCCAGATGGGGGTAGCGCCTCGCGGTCACCGTCTAGCCACTCAACGAAACACTTGGGCGTCAGTCGCAGGAGCCGACCCTCCCTGTACCGCGGGGCGGCACGGTCAAGCGTGAACTGCCGGTAGTCGACCTTGTCCACGATCCCCGACCACACAGTCTTCTCATCCGAAGACAGCACGCCGCGTTGCGCCTTCCCGAACAGCAGCAGGAACTGACGCGCGATCTGGCGATCGAGATTGATCAGCTCATGCCGGGGGAACTCAAGCCCCCATCCCCTAACCGAGACGGTGCCTGTTCGGAACTCGACAGTCGGAGCTTCCAGCAGTCGCAGGCAAATCCCGGGTTCCAGAGGGAAGAATCGCTGGTCGAACACGACAGACCGGTGCGGTGCCTCGGATGGATCGCTGGCGAACCGGATCTCTCGAGGCGGGGTGGCCTCGAGGCATGGAGAGCTCGCTGAGCAGGCGTCAGCGTTGGGCGTTTGGTAAATCATGGCACCCAAACACCTCCTTCGCCTCTGTCGTGAAGAACCCTTCGAACATCTCACGCACAACGCCGTGGAGGGCGGACAGGGTTGGGCTGATGGCCGCCGGGGCCAGAGCCGCCCGGTCGGCAGTATCCGCACGGAAGTGGACTTGCACCGTAGCTCGCTTGGCGCTGGCCAGGCCCTCCACCCGAACCTGACACCGGTACTCCTCGTTGTCCCGCTTGACGAGGAGACCGCACATGCACTTGTACGGGTTGGTGATCATGCTGCCCGCAGGGCCGGGGATGCTGCTGAACACCGTGATCAGTTTGTCTAAGTGCACCACGTCCTTAGTCGCAAATTCAGGTACCGTCTCAACACTAAGTAGGTTGCAGTACTCAAGCACGACTTTGGAGACATCGCGCACGCCGAAGTGCTGTCCCCACCGAGGAATCCAGTCGCAGGCCAAACGGTCGAGATCCTGGAAGCTCCGCAGGTCGCGGTCATTCACTCGCCGCAGATTGACCGCCAGCCTGCTCGGCCAGAGCTGGAGACACCAAGAAGCCTTTGTTTCCTTGGGGTCTGACGGCCAGAACTGGTGAACAAGCCGCATCTTCGTCCCGTCCTCATCGAGGACTGGGACCTGATTGTCGTCTCGAATCAGGATCTCCCACTCAACCTTCCGAGTGTGTACCGGCAGGGCGTCATGAACCGCCTCGGCCCACGTGTCTACCCGTTCCTGGAAAGCCTGTTCCGAGACGTCGCCGGTAACAGACACCGCTCTCTCGACAACCGGCGGCCTCTTGTATTGCTTGGTGGTCACTGGTAACCCTCGCCGACTCGGGCGCCGATGAATTCGCCCCTACCAACGTAAGATGCTTCCTCTGACCGAGCATTGCCAACCGGGAAGTCCCGCCCAAGCTACCATCACTCGAAGCCCGCGGCGTCTGCAAGGCGGAAGGGCCGGTCCAGCACGGGGCGACGCGTGGCCTCATCGTAGCGCACTACCTGCCATTGCGCGTCCCCCCGCCGGGAGAGTACCAGCACACGGCCATAGACGCCATGCACGGCCTGCGTCTTCGGGACTTCCTCCAACCGTTCGTAACCCCACTTCGGGTCGGCCAGCAGGATGCCGCCCTCGGTCTTGCGGCCCTCGATCCCGATCACGAAGTCCGGGAAGAAGCCGCGCCCGTTCGGCAGGAGCACGTTGACCGACCACGGCTTGCGCGGCAGGTTGCGGTGCCACCAGCGCACCTGCCGGTTCGGGTCTGTATCCAGCAAGCGCACGAAGCTCTCCTCCCACAGGTTCAGCCCGGCAGGGATCACGCCATAGGCGTTCCCCGGGGATGCGGGCAGGTCCGTGTCTGACGCCCATTCCTCCGGCAAGTCACCGGTATCCTGCACGATCGCCGTCTGAGCGAGTGCTTGCTTCTGCGCCTCGTACAGCAGGTTCGGGTGGACCGCCAGAATCACGTTCAGAAAATGCTGCACCTTGGCCGGGTCCTCGGCATCCACAATCATCTCGTCCCGCATCGCCGCCTGCATCCGCCGCAACAACGCATGCCGCAGTTCGCGGGCATCGAACATGTCGGAGCCGATCAGCGCCCGTTCAGCCAGGCGCTTCGCCTTCTCAGGCTCCAATGCAGCGCCCGCCTGGGACAACTCCAGTTGGCGGGTGAAGACATCAAGCGTCCGCCGCTGCACCCCGATGCGGCTCGTGATGGCCTCCAGGAGATGGCGGGCGTCGATGACGAAACGGTTGGCGCAATCGGCCTCGGTGACCTCGTTCTCCGGGCAGACGACCTGCGTCTTGAGGCGACGGGGCACGTCCGGGCGCAGGCGGTAGTGCCGTGGGCCGGCCGGCCGTGGCACGCCGGGGCTTGCCGCGGGCGCGGCCGGCGCTGACAAGCCCGGCTCACTGTGCGCGAAGAATGCGCCCAAGTCGAGCTCGGCCTGAGCTGGTGCGGCGGGGGCCGCCGACACGTCATCGGCGATGGTGATGGCAACCCCAGCCGCCGGCTCAGGGACGTTCGGCCAAAGCATGAGTTGGCCGTCCTTGCCTGGGGCCTGGACAGCCTGCCGCCCTGCCACCCGCACCACCATGGTAGTCGAACTCACGGTGGCGTACTGGGTCTGGATGCGGTTGATACGCTGTCCGGCGATGTCCAGCCCCTCCTGCGTCTCCAGGTCGGCCAGGAAGACATAGCCGTAGCGCAGCTCCTCCGGCAGTTTCCGGGCGCGCTCGGGTGCCTGTAGCCGGCGGTGGACGCGCAGAATGCGGCCGACGAGTTGCACGCCGAAGTCGGGGTCGCGGCTCGCCCGCATCGAGACCAGCGTGAACGCCCGCGGCGCGTCGAACCCGAGCGCCACCGCCATCTTGAAGATCAACACCTGGCAGCTCTCGTCGTTGGCCACGGTCAGCAGCTCCGCGTCGGGCTCCTTGGCGGTGTGCGTGCGGATCTGTTCCGCGCTGAAGCCGAGCTTGAGCAACCGTTCGCGGACGCGCTTGACGCTGGCCTCAGTCTTGGCCGCCGGGTCCTCGTCCTTCGAGTCCACCTGCACCAGCAACAGTGGCGTCAGCGGGATGGCCGCTTCCGCCAGGAGCCGGGAGATGCGGCGGTGCGCGGCCACGGCGTCCCGCAGCGCCAGATCCTCCAGGTCCACCAGCCGGCGCTTCTCGGGCTCGACCACGTAGGCCGCGCACTTGACCCCGGCCTTGATCAGCCCGGACAGTACGGCGTCCGCGCGACTGATCTGGATGTGCGCCAGGTCGTCGGCGATGTTCATCTCCTTCTTGAACTCTGCGATGTCCGCATCGTCCGGCGTGGCGGTCACCAGGATGGTGTAGTCTGGCTTGAGCACGTCGCGGAAGAAGATGGCCGCCTGGGTGTCGCGGCCGAAGCCGTGGTGTGCCTCATCCACCACGACGCCGAGGCGCAGGCCCTGCAACCGCAACGCCCGCACCAGGTTGTCCACGGACGGGTTCAGTTCGCTGTCCCGGCGGACATTGCGCCGGTCCTTCACCCGCGTCGCCACGGTCTGCCAGGTGGTCACGAACACGTCGCCGGCCCGGCACTTCCCCGCATCACGGTCGGCGCTGAGTTCGCGTAGCCGCAGGCCCTTGTACTGGTCGCGCAGGAAAGCGTCCGTCTGGCCGACCACGCCTTTGAACGGCGCGAACCACAGCCAGACCACGGCCTCGATCTGCGAGAAGCGCTCGACGATGTGGCCAGCCATCAGCGTCTTGCCCGATCCCGTCGGCGCCTCGATGAGCAGGTAGCCATTGTGACGGATGGTCTGGGTGCGGCTGTCCGCATCGTCAGGGACCGCGTCCAGCAGCTCTTTGGCGCGGCTGAACACGGCCACGCCACTGGCGACCGCGGCATCCTGGAATGTGAGCAGGGCCTTGATGCTCATGGGCGTCACGTCCCCAACCGGAAATGGCGGGCCAGGCTCTCGGGTACCGCTTCGTGCTGCACGTGGGTGTCGGGGATGAGTTGGCGGAGCACGCCCGGCTGCCAGGAGTACAGCACCACCGCCGCGCTCTGGCGCACTTGCTCCCGTAGGGCGGGCAAGTCCTCGCGCCGGAAGCGCGGCACGTAGAGCAACCCATCCTGCTCGTCGCCGGCCCAGAGGAACGGCGCTGTACGCCACGGCTCGATCCGACCTCGGTGCAAGAGCTGCAGCGCCATCCAGGCTTCGGCGTGCTCGATGTCGATGAGCGCACCCGCGGGCAATCGGCGGCAACGTAGATAGGCGAAGTCGCCGCCCAGGCCGGGTGTCTCGCCGTAGCCCTCGATCACCTTGCGGACGCGCGTGGCACAGACATCCCGGCAGAGGTTCTTCTCCGGCTGGTCCGCCGTGGCCTCGGTGCTCGACACCAGGATGAAGCGTCGCCGACCGCCGTCCGCGGCATTGAGATTGAGCACGGCGTGCGCCGTCGTGCCGGAACCGGCGAAGAAGTCCAGGACCAGGTCGTCCGGGCCGGGAGCGGCAATGTGCAGCACCCGCTCGATCAGCCGAACGGGTTTGGGTGTGTCGAAGGCGGTCTGCGTCCCGAAGATCGTCTGAATCTCTTTGCGCGCCTCGTCCGTGTGCCCGACCTCCTCGTGCGGCCACCACGTCCAGGGGACCAGGCCGTCAGCACCCGTCAGGAAATGCATGCGCCGCGGTACACCGTTACCGTCCTTGCCGAAGTAGATGCGGTCTGCGGCCACCAGTTTCCGGTACTCCGCCTCCACGACCTTCCAGCATGTTCCTTCGGGTGGTCGGTGCTGGTTACCGTTGGGGGCGACGATCTCATACATCTGGTTGGGCCGATAGCCTTGGGCAGTGAGGGAGACGCTCTGCCATGGGCCGCGCGCATCGTCGTTGGGGTTCTTGTACACCGCGAGTTGCTTGGCCGTCAGCGGTATTCTCCCCCGACGTTGCTTGAACAACTCCGGCTGGGGCGCATAGACGAGCAGATACTCATGCGCGTCGCCGATGGCGCCGCGGTTCTCCCGCGAGTAGCGCTTCTGCCAGATGCAGGTGGCCACGTGGGCGCCCTCGCCAAAGACCTTGTGCATCAGCATCCCCAGCGCGAAGACCTCGTTGTCGTCGATGGAGACGAAGATGGCCCCACCCGGCGCCAGCAGGTCGCGAGCGAGAGTCAGGCGCTGGTACATGAACTCGACCCAGGTGGAGTGGCGCCAGAGGTCCTCGCGGTCCACGAAGCGGTCGTTGTAGACGAAGTCGCGGTTGCCGGTGTTGTAGGGCGGATCGATGTAGATGCACTGGACCCGGCCGGCGTAGGCCAGGCGCAGGGCGCGGAGGGCGTCGAAGTTGTCGCCCTCGATGATCAGGTTCTCCCATGGTCCTGGCCCGACGCAGAGCTCCGGCTGCAGGTCCAGCGCCACGAAGTCGCGGTTCAGCGCCCGCTCGCGCTCGACCTCGTTGGCCTCCCAGACCAGGCCGAAGCGCGTAGCATCGCGCCGGTCGCGCGCCTCCAGCAGCCGGATCATCTCCTCGCGACTCAGATGCTCGTAGCGTGCCATGGGGTCCCATTCGCTCTTGCCCAGACGACTCCCCGTGAACATACCCGCTCCGAGGGGCACCGCCAGCGGCGAGGGGAAGGCAGATGAGAACGCCTCCGGCGGCCGAGGGACTGCGGCCCCTCGGACTCCCCGAAGTGTGCCGGCAGCGGCAGACATGGCGGCCAGTCCCGGCGGAGCCGTGACGCCCGCCATATCGCCGCCGGCCGCGCCGGCCGGGGCGGACCTCCGGCCCTGACCCAGCGGGTTCGGGGCCGTGGAGGCTGGCGGGCCAGCGCCGGGAGACGTGTCGGCCTGCCGCTCTGACGCTTCTTGGGCGAGTGGAGCCGGCGGTCCGCACCGGCCCTGCCGGGGCTTCCGCCGTCTCTGAGGGTCTTGCAGACGGCGGATACCGCGAACCCGCCCGGGACGGGCGCTG
>CAIZKT010000163.1:0-9271 GCA_903933565.1 uncultured Victivallales bacterium
CCTCGGTGCGGCGGTATGGCAGATAGCTCGCCCCTACAGGGCTCAAACCCATAACCGTCCTATTCCCAGGGCGTTGCCCTGGGCTGGTATGGCAGCGCGCCTTCAGCGCTTCAGACGGACTCTCTTATTGCACAGGTCGAAAAATCGAGGGTTGGCCGAAAGCGCCGGGGAAAGCTGGTGTGGAACTGAGGATGAAAGAGTCTGACGACGAAGGACTAGCGCAGCACGTTGGCCCCGAGTCATGCGGCGGTCGCGGCGAGGCGACGGCTGAAGCGTTGACAGGGGGAAGCGTCGGCCGGCCATTGAGCTCCGAAATCATCCAACTCCGGGTGCCGACCCTGTGGTCAAGCAAGGGTAGCGCCCTACTCCTGGGGATGCAATGCGCGAGCCGACGGGTCCCAGGGCGTGTGGAGGCTCGCCGACGCCAGGCTGCCGAGCCGTTGATATTGGCGCGTCCCTGCTGTAGCTTCAACCCCATGTATCACCTCTACGGATCCTGGCGGAGGATAGCCTCGATGACCCGCGCTCTACTCGCTCTGCTGGCTCTGCCGCTGTTTGCCCTCGCCTCGGCCGCCGCCGAGATCACGCGCTACGTCGCCCCCGGGGGCGATGATGGCCAGGCCGGCACGCTGGCGGCGCCGTGGGCGACGATCAGTGGCGCTCGCGACGGTATCCGTGCCCTGCGCGTCGGCGGCAATCAGGAGCCGGTGACCGTGCTGCTGCGCGGCGGCACCTATGGGCTCGAGGCGCCCTTCATTCTCGGGCCGCAGGACTCCAACGTCACCTATGCCGCCTATCCTGACGAGCGCCCGATCCTCAGCGGCGGGCAGGAGATCACCGGCTTCAGGCCGGGGCCGGGCGAACTATGGGTGGCGCCGCTACCGGGCGTGGCCGAGGGGCGCTGGGCTTTCCGGCAGCTATGGGTCAACGGCCAGCGGCGCCAACCGGCCCGGAGCCCCAACGAGGGTTTCTTCTACGTCGTCGGCAAAGCGGGACCGGCGCTTGACGCGGCCGGCAAGGAGACGGACCGCAGCCACACCGCCTTCCGCTACAAGCCCGGTGACCTCGAGCGCTGGGGCGACCTCGACGGGGCCAACCTCATCGTCTTCCACTCCTGGGAGACCTCGCGCCTGCGGATCAAGGATCTCGATGAGACGCAGAAGGTGGTGACCTTTACGGGCGGAGCCGCCTGGCCGTTTGAGCGGTGGGGCAAGGGGCAGCGCTACTATGTGGAGCACATCCGTGCGGCGCTCGACGCTCCCGGTGAGTGGTACGTGGACCGTACGGCCGGACAGTTGCTCTACTACCCCATGCCTGGGGAGGACCTGCGGACCGCCGTGGTGGTCGCCCCGCGCCTGGTGCGGCTCATGGAGCTCCGCGGTGAAGCCGCGCCGGGGCTCCCGGTCAGCAACGTCACCTTCCTGGGCCTGGCTTTCATGTACGAGGATTATGTGCTTGAGCCCGGAGGGCACAGCGACCCGCAGGCTGTCGTCCGCGCCCCCGCGGCAATCATGGTCGACGGCGCGGTGGACTGCCGCTTCGAGAACTGCGAGATCGCGCGGGTGGGCGACTATGCGATCTCCCTGCAGAAGGCCTGCAAACGTACCCGCATCGTACACTGCCGCGTCCACGACACCGGCACTGGCGGCATCCGTATCGGGACTCCCAACGACCTCGGTTCCGATCTCCTGACCAGCAGCGCTAACATTGTGGACAACAACCACATCTACGACACCGGGCATGTCTACCCTGGCGGCGTCGGCCTGTTAGTCCTGCAGTCATTTGGCAACCAGCTCACTCACAACGAGATCCACGACATACGTTACTCTGGCATTTCGATCGGCTGGACCTGGGGCGACGAGTTCAGCCGCTGCCGCGACAACCTGGTCGAGCACAACCACGTCCATCACGTGATGAACGGGTGGCTGGACGACGGCGGGGCGATCTACACGCTCGGGAATTCCCCCGGTAGCGTGATCCGCAACAACCTCTTCCATGACGTCTGGCCGTACAAGCACATCGGCTGGGGGATCTACCTCGATGCCACCACCAACCGTTACCTGGTCGAGAACAACATCGTCTACAACACCTTCAGCGGCGGCCTGATGTACAACAATGGCGGCCACGAGCACGTGATCCGTAACAACGTCTTCGCCGGCAGCGCCCGGCAGGCGCTGTGGCCCTATTACGAACGTCGGCTCAACACCTTCCGCAACAACATCATCGACTTTACCCAGGGCGATCTGTTCATCCCGTTCTCAGAAAGCAGCTTGAAGCAACGCCTTGCCGCCAACGAGAAGCCCGGCGACTGGGACTACAACGTCTACTACAATGCCGCGAACCCTGACGTCAGCTTCTATGGCAAGACCTTCGCTGACTGGCAGGCGCTTGGCCTGGACCTGCATTCGGTGGTGGCCGACCCGCAGTTCGTGGATGCGGCGAGGTACGATTTCCGGCTGCGCTCGACCTCCCCGGCGTTGGCCCTGGGTTTCACGCAGATTGACACTCGCGAGGTGGGCTTGTATGGCGATGCGGCGTGGGTGAATGAGGCGCGGGACCTGGTCTACCCGCCGACGGTCCTGCCGCCGCTGCCGCCGCCACCACCGCCGCTGCGGGTTGCTGACGACTTCGAAGACACCGTCGTGGGCGCGCCGCCGGAGGATGCTAATGACCAAGAGGAGAAGGGCGCCACCATCCGGGTGACCGATGAAGCGGCCGCCACGGGCAAACACAGCCTGAAGTTCACCGACGCCGCGGGGCTGTCACAGCCGTGGCAACCGCATCTGTTCTACCAGCCCCACTACCTGACCGGCCGGGTTCGCGAGAGTCTCGACCTGCGCCTGGAGCCGGGCGCTCACCTGTTCACCGAATGGCGCGACGATAGCGTCTACCCGGAAAACATTGGCCCCACGGTGACGGTGTTGCCCGATGGCCAGGTGACGGCGTCGGGCCGGCCGCTGCTGCGGATTCCGCTGAGCCAGTGGGTACACCTCGAGATCGAGGGTGCGGTTGGCAAGGATGCCGCCACGACGTATGCGGTCAGCATCACGCTGCCGGGCCAGCCACCCCAGCGCTTCGACAACATCCCGAACCAGGGCACAGACTTCCACGAACTCCACTGGCTCGGATTTGTCAGTCTGGCCGAACAGGCTGCGGTGTTCTACGTCGACAATGTGAGGATCCAGCCGACGCCGTGAAGGCGCCAGGTTCTCGCAGGCCACCTCAGAAAAGGGCCTTTCGGGCTGTAGGTGAGGAATCCGATTCGGTCTGGTGCGGTGAGAAGATGCCCGTGGCGCTCTTTGTGGCCCGCCGCAGCCTTGACCTTATTTGTGCCTGCCTGGACCGCGTTCGTCAAGAAGAGATTCGCGATCCGGTTCTGCGGCACTACGTTAATGGCAACAAAGGGGATACCAGATGACTACCACCCAAGTCAACAAAGACGCACAGACCATCGCCGCGTACATCGTCATTGCCCGGCGCATGGCCAACGGTCCCCGCACTGACTGGCGCGGCCGTAACGGCGGCAAAGTCGACCGCCGCGTGGAGACCGTGACGGTAGAGCCTGAGGCGGTTCACGCGCCGGATGAGGCGGCGGAGCCGGGCTGAGGCTCCTGGCTGGCGGTCCGCCTCCTCCGCAAGGTTTCCGGCCTGGCGGAGGGTGGCCTCCGTGACGCCGTGACGTGCGGCAAGCGCGGGTCCTTTTCGGGCGGTCAACCTGAGCCCCCGATTGTTGGTCACTGTGCCTGCTATGCTACTGCTTTGCCCGGAGGCATAGTGGCAGGCAAGGAGTGGCGGCCATGCGAGGCGAGATCCACGTCTGGATGCCCATGATCGGCTTTGACCGCGAGGAAGCGGACAAAGGCGTGGGGAAGTTGCTTGAGCGGATGTCTTTTGCCCCGACCGGGGTGTCTGCGTTCCTGTTCCATCCCGACATCGTGAACCAACACGCGGGGATGAGGGTTGAGCGCACGTTGCCAGCGGACAACTGCTCCTATTACGGCAGCCCGCGCAATGAAGACCGCGCTCGTCAGGACTGGACCAACTACGACCTGAGAATACTGCTGCAGAACCTGACCGCGGCAGGCGTCGAGCCCTACCTCGGCATCATGGGCGTTGAGCTTGGTAACCGCTGGCACACGGAGTGGCTCAGTGAGCACCCCGAAGTAAAGCTAGCCTCGCGCAGCCACGAGTGGGGTCTGCATGTCCTGAAGCGCCTGGCCGATGGCAGCTACTACGAGGACTTCTTCGTCGACAGGCTTTGCGAGGTGCTCACGGATTACGGCTTTGCCGGCCTGCAGGTGGCGGACTGCTTCTGTCCTGTTTCCGCAAACCTCCACCAGGGCGATTTCTCGGCTGATATGCTCAGCCAATTCAGCGGCCATGCCGGCCTGGAGCTTCCCGCCGACCTTGCCGACGGCATGCAGGACGACAGTCGGCCCATGCGCAACCGGCGCGGCGACTGGATCTGGCGTGCCTGCCGGGCGGAGTGGGTGGAGTTCAACGCCTGGCGCTGGGAGCAGTTTTGGCGGAAGGTCTGCGGTCGACTGCACCGGATCGGCAAGAAGGTCATTGTGCTCGGCATGTACTGCACGGACCCGTTCGAGACCCTCTACTGTAAGGGTGTCGATCTGAAGCGCCTGGTCCAGGCCGGCGTGGACTACCTGATGCCGAACCTCGTTCCGACTGGCCTGCGCCTGCAGCACCCCGAGCACCCCGACCGCTTTCACCGCTACATGACCCTCGCGCCGCTGACCGCCGCCTTTGTGCCGGAGGGCAAGCTGCTGAGCCTGCTGGGGGTGAAGGACGCCACCGAGGAGTGGGACGTCCTTCATCACGCGCCATGCCTGCTTGAGCGTGACATCTACACCCTGCTCAGCTACATGACCACCACCGGCAAGGGCCTGAAGCGCGCTCTCGACGGGCTGATGGTCTGCCTCGGTGACGGGATCCGCGGCGAGGAATGGAAGTGGCTGCGGGAACGCCTCGATATCGGCTTTGTGGAGGGCGTGCGGCAGGTCCTGGCGCCGACCCTGATCTGGTCTGACACGGCTCTGTATAACACCTTGCCTGCCTACATCCGCACCCGACGTTGGACGGTACACAAGTTCTACTACGACATGGCAGAACGGGGCACTCTGTGCGGTGCGGTCATGCGCAGTGAGTACCTGGCCAGTGCGGAGGGCTGCCTGTTCGTCCCCAACTTCGACTTGCTGTCAGAGGCTGAGAAGCAGGCGGTTGCCGCCTACAGGAAGGGCGCGGTTGTCTGCACGGCGGCGGTTGAGAACTTTGCTCCGGCAGACCACGGTATCAGTCCCGACCTCTACCTGGTGGATAAGTTCTCGAACTACCCGATGTGCGCCTTCGCCTTCAACGCGAGCATTGGGGACAAGGACGCGCTGACCGCCCTGACGGAGACGGACGATGGCACGGAGAATCTCAAGGGCGACCCTGCCGACGCGCCGGAACACACTAATGTCCTGGTGGAAACCCTGACCTTCTGCAAGGTGACCACCGGCTTCCGTAAGGCGTGCGCCTTGCTGCTCAAGACGGTCGGCTGCGATCTGTTCACCTGCAATCTGCCGATGGTCCCCATGCGGATGGATGACGGACGCTACAGGTTGTATCTATCGAACCCCGAAATGAATAGCTACGGCTACGCGAATGTGACCGCAAAGTACGCGATCAGGCAAGTGGTCAGTGTCAGCAAGTACCCCGTCTTGCCGGTCAAGTTCATGGATTCCCCCAGCGCCGGAGTCGGGTGGGTGGGCAAGGACTCTAACGGCACGCAACGCACGTTCAGAGTCAAGGTCACGCCAGGCGGCGTGACGATCTTGGATGTTGTTCTGCAAGAGGCGTGAGCGGCCGGATGGTACAGACCGAGCCCGCGCCCGGCCGCTCCGTCGCGCGCCTCTGATTCCGTCCACGTCCGCGGCCGCGGACGACGGACGCCTGGAGGGCGAACCTCCCCAGGCGCGCAGGCGCCGGTGAGGCGTCGGCCAGAGGCCCGGGATGGGGAACCGCCGCGGGATCTGGCATGCGTCTGCCATGGTGCTGCTTGCCGCCTTGGAGCCCGCGATGCCCAGCCCGTTTCGGGCGGGTTCGCGGTATCCCAATGTACGGCGGAAGCCCCGGCAGGGCCGGTGCGGACCGCCGGCTCCAGCGTGCCTACCACCCGGAAAAAGAAACAGCCCTGGCGTGGCGCTGGGTGTCTTGGCGCGGCAGGGCAGGGCGCGGTATAGTGCCACGTGCCGGGCAGGCGCCTGTCAGGGTTGTGCGGCGCTGGCGTCGGCAGGCGGAGAACCGGGTTCACAAACGCCCTTGGGGCAAGGAGAGCGTGCGATGATGATACCGGCCTTGATTGCAGTCGCGGTGGTGGGGATCCTGGGGTTGCTGGTAGCGGGGCTTTACAACAAGCTGGTTGCACTGCGGAACCGCTACAAGAATGCCTTTGCGCAGATCGATGTGCAGCTCAAACGGCGCTACGATCTGATCCCGAATCTGGTAGAGGTAGCCAAGGGGTACATCAAGCATGAGCGTGAGACTCTGGAGGCGGTGATCGCGGCCCGCAACCAGGCTGCCAGTGCCAACACCCGGGCGGCGGCCAATCCCGGTGATCCGGCCGCCATGCAGGGCCTCATCGGCGCGGAGAGCCAACTGGGCGGCGCCCTTGGTCGGCTGTTCGCCCTGGCGGAAGCCTATCCCGATCTGAAGGCAAACCAGAACATGATGCAACTCAGCGAAGAGATGACGTCCACGGAGAACAAGATCGCTTTTTCCCGCCAGGCCTATAACGACGCGGTGATGAGCTACAACACCGGTCGCGAGGTCTTCCCCGCGGTCGTCTTCGCCGGCATGTTCGGCTTCACCCCGGCCCAGTTGTTCGAGATCACCAACGCGACCGAGAAGGAAGCCCCCAAGGTGAAGTTCTGACCGTTTCGGCGGCGGGGCACTCCGCCCGCTGGCGAGTGACGAAGCGCCCCAAGACGAAGGCCAATCAGCCGTCGACGTTCGGACCGCCACCGCCGTGGCGGCGTATATAAGTAACAGGTATGGATTTTTTTACACAGCAAGACCGGGCCCGGCGTCGGACCAGCATGTTGCTGGCGTATTTTCTGTTGGCGGTGGTGCTGATCGTGCTGGCAGTGTACGCCGCCGTCTGGCTCATTCTTGGGGGTGTGGGCCTGAAGACCGGCGCCGCGGCGCCGCGGCTATGGGTTCCGGACCTGTTCCTGGGGGTCAGCGGTTGCACGCTGTTGATCGTGGCCATGGGGACGATCTACAAGCTGCTGGAGTTGCGCGCCGGCGGAGAGGTTGTGGCCCGTATGCTAGGCGGCACGCCGGTGGAGCGGGGCACCCAGGACTTTCATCTGCGGCAGTTGCTGAACGTGGTGGAGGAAATGGCCATCGCCGCGGGCGTTGCGGTGCCACCGGTGTACGTGCTGGAGGAGGAGAGCGGTATCAACGCCTTCGCTGCGGGTCACAGCCCCGCGGATGCGGTGGTGGGCGTCACCCGCGGCTGCCTGGAACGGCTGACACGTGACGAACTGCAGGGGGTCATTGCCCATGAGTTCAGCCATATCCTGAACGGCGACATGCGGCTGAACCTGCGCTTGATCGGGGTGCTGCACGGTATTTTGGTCATTGCTTTGCTTGGCCATGTTCTGGTCCGCAGCGTGATGTTCTCCGGCGGTAGGTCGAGCAACCGTCGCGAGAAGGACGGTGGCGCCAAGTTGTTGGTGCCGTTGCTGGGGTTGGCGCTGATCATCATTGGCTATGTGGGGGTGTTCTTTGCGCGGCTGATTCAGAGCGCCGTGTCGCGGGAACGCGAGTATCTGGCCGATGCCTCCGCGGTGCAATTTACCCGTAATCCGTCGGGTCTGGCGGGGGCGCTCAAGCGCATTGCCGCCCTGACTGCGGGCTCGCGGATTGAGGAGCCCAAGGCCGCCGAGGCCAGTCATCTGTTCTTCGGCAATGCGGCGCGGTCTTCCTGGTTCGGCTGGCTGGCCACGCACCCACCGCTGGCGGAGCGTATCCGGCGTCTTGACCCGTCGTTTGCTGGGCCGCTGGTGGCGCCTGTGGCGGCGGCCAGCCAGGCTGCGGCGATGCCGGTTGCGGGGCTTGACGGAGCCGCGCTGGCCGGTCCTGCCCGCAAGCCGACCTGGGAGCCGGCCGCACTGATGGGACAGGTGGGCGCCCCGACCCACGCGCACCTCGATTTTGCGGCGAAGCTTCGTGCCGGGCTCCCCGCGGCGCTGGCGGACGCCGTGCGCGAGCCGTTCGGCGCCCAAGCGGTTATCTTCGGTCTGCTCATGGATGCCTCTCCGAGCGTGCGGCAAGCCCAGATGGCGGTCCTGAGCGCCGCGGTTCCCGCCGCGACCCGCGGGTTGGTGCAGCGTCTCCAGGCTGACCTTGCAGGGTTGCCTGTCAGCCATCGGATACCGGTGCTCGAGCTGGCCTTGCCGACGTTGCAGCAGCAGTCGCTGCCGCAGTTGGCGCAGTTTCAGGACACGGTGCGGCGTCTGGCGGAGGCGGACCAGGAGGTCAGCCTCTTCGAGTACACCCTGCAGTGCGTACTCGTACACCGCATCCGCAGTTGGCACGAGCCGGAGCGACAGACGCGGGTCGAGTACACCTCGCTGACGCCGCTGACGGAGGACTGTCGGATGCTGTTGTCCGCCCTTGCCTACCTGGGTACTGGCGAGCTGCCGGCGGAGCAGGTTTTTGGCCGGGCCAGCGCGGCTCTTGGAACCGTGGGGGCCAGGGGGATTATCCCTGCCGAGCAGTGCTCGTTGGCCGCGGTCGACAAGGCTCTGGGACGGCTTGGTCGCCTCGCGGCGCCGCTCAAACGCCGGGTCCTGTGCGCCTGTGTCGAGGTCGTTCTGGCAGACCGGCAGGTGGACGTCGACGAAGCGGAGATGCTGCGGGCTGTGGCTGCCGCCCTGGACTGCCCGATGCCGCCGCTGTTGGCCGGGCCGCCGCCCGTGCCGGGCCGCGCAGCACCAGGCGCCGGCTGAGCCCGTCTGTGCCGTCCGCCCTGACCCACCCACACGCGCCCCAGCGGGGCGCCCTCTGCCGCTGCGGACAGTCGGCTCCTGGGGATACGGCGGAGAGCGCTCCAGGGGATACGGCGGAGAGCGCTCCTGGGGATACGGCGGAAGCCCCGGCTCGTGGCCGGTGCGGACCGCCGGCTCCAGATACGGCGGAGAGCGCTCCAGGGGATACGGCGGAGACCGCCGGCTCCAGATACGGCGGAGAGCGCTCCAGGGGATAC
>CAIZKT010000164.1:0-6066 GCA_903933565.1 uncultured Victivallales bacterium
CCCCTCCCAGATCTGCCAGACCTAAGCCGCCGCTCAAGACCCCGCCTTGACCAACCTTTCCGGCACGCTACCTTCCCGCTCAGCCCTGAGCTCCGCCAGCGTTGCCCGGGGTACCTGAGTAGTTACGAACATCGAACGTCGAACATCGAACATCGAACGTCGAACGCCGAACGCCGAACGGCGAAGTGGGGAAGCCGAGAATTCGGTATTCAGCGCTCAACATCCGGTATTCGTCCATCTGCTCCCATCATCGCTCCGGCGGAGCCCCAATTCTGGCAGAACCGCCGCGGGGCCGTCGGTCGCGGAATCCTCCGCGCCTACCAGTTCCGCGGCGGCAGAACCTCTTTGCCCCGGACCAACCCGGGGACGGGATGCAACCCGGTTCAATGGAGGACATCCGTCCACTTCCTTGAGCTGGGGCCGCGAACGCGACGCGGAACCCGAGGTTGTTGTTCGCGTTCGACGGCGTATTGCGGTTACGGTTGGCCGCTCGGCAGTTGGCGGCGTCGTTGTTCCAACTGCCGCCGCGGTTCACGCGGTTCGAGCCTGTGGGCTGCACCCGATCTGTACCATGACCGCCCGCCGGAACCCCGTCGAACGGGCGTGTCCGACATAGGCGCTCAGTGGCAGTACATGCACCGCGAAGTCATTCTGGTTCCACTCTCCTTTCTGCAGTTTGTTCCAGTAACCCCGCAACTTGCCAGCAAAGCGTGTCCGGCTGCGCCTGGCCAGTGCCACGTATCCCGGAAACACCCGGTAGCCCAGCATGGTCACCCCTTTGGCGGTCCGGTTCAGGCACAGCGGTTTCAGCTCAAGTCCCAACACATCCTGGCAATGGGCCCGCAGGTCGCGTTCGGCGCGCAGGAGCGCGTCCCGGTCGTCATGCCAGAGCACGACATCGTCCATGTAGCGCACATACCCCGGAATGTACAGTATTTCCTTGACCCGGTGGTCCACCCCTGCCAGGTAATCGTTCGCGAAGTACTGGCTGGTGAGGTTGCCGATGGGGATGCCGCGGCCTGGGGACGCGGCGTAACCGTCGATCAGTGTTGTGAAAAGGCGCAACAACCTGGCGTCCTTGAAGCGGCGTGCCAAGTTCCGCCTCAGTACATCGTGGGCGATACGGTCGAAATACTTCCGCACATCCAGCTTCAGATACCATGTATGACGACGGGTGAATTGGACGGCCCGCTGCAGTGCCGCATGCAGTCCCTTGCCCCGGCGGCAGGCGTAACTGTCGGACACCTGGTACCGCTCGAACGCCGGTTCGCAGACGTTCATGATTGCATGATGCAGCACTCGGTCGCGGAATGGGGCAGCACAGATGAGTCGGTCCTTGGGGTCGTGGATGGTAAAGCGATGGAATGGCCCCGGTTCGACTGCTTCGTTAAGGAGATCCCGGCGTAGAGCATCGAGATGCCGGTCCAAGTGGCGCCTGAATTCCTCGACTTCCGGCTTCCCGTCCTTTCCGCGCCGGGCCCTCCAGAAGGCAAGCTGGAGATTCTCCGGGTCGGCGATGGCGTCGTACAGGTTGCCCGTGCGTCTCACGATGCGCTCCCGGGTTGACCGTGCGCGGCAATCAGGGCTTCGCCGTACTTCTCAACCTTGGCCTCGCCGATACCGTCGATCTGTTTGAGGTTGGATGGCGTCAGTGGGGCGATCTTCGCCATGGCGGCCAGTTGTTCGTCGGTGCAGACCGCAAATGCCGGCAGCCCGTCTCTCTGAGCCAGTTCTCTGCGGCACTCGCGCAGACGCGAGAACACCTCGAACTGCGCCGGCGGCAGCACTTCCTTGTAGTCCACTCGTTCCCTGCGATTGCCGGACATGCCGCCCCCAGGCACTTCCAGGTACTCGACACAGAACGTCCAGCAGCTAGACGTGCCGTCTGACACAAATTCGCGATGCACGGCCAGTATCCGGTGCCCCGCGAGGAAGCGGTTCATCTCGTCAGCCGCGCCACCGTTCGCTATCGGCACCGTGAACACCCTGAACTGCATGCGCCCTGCCACCTCATCGCGTCGAAAAATCTTCGCCGACAGGGGCCTTCAGCCCCTGTACCCCAAGCCTACGCACCCTCTCCGGGCCTGCCGCGACCCTGCTCCGCAGGGCACGCGCTCCGCGCTCGCTGCCGTCCCTGCGTGGGTTCTCCGGCTCAGCTCAAGGAAGTGGAGCGAAATGCCCTCATTGAACTGGGGCCGCGAACGCGACGCGAAACCCGAGGAAGTCGCTCGCGCGCGACGGCGCAGCGCGGAGACGGGTGGCCGCCCGGCAGTAGGCGGCGCCGGCGTCCCAACCGCCGCCGCGGCGCACGCGGCTCGAGCCCTGTGCAGGTCCCACGGGGTCCGTCAACGTACCGGACGGGTACGCCCCATACCAATCCATGCACCACTCACACACATTCCCGCTCATATCAAATAGCCCCAACTCGTTCGGTTTCTTCCCGCCCACCGGGTGCGTAGTCTTGCCACTGTTATCGCAGTACCACGCTACCTCGTCGACGTTGTTCGAGCCCGCGTAGGTATAGCCCTTGGATACCGGG
The DNA here is from genome assembly GCA_903933565.1 of uncultured Victivallales bacterium. Taxonomy (GTDB): domain Bacteria; phylum Verrucomicrobiota; class Lentisphaeria; order Oligosphaerales; family JAFGRS01; genus CAILUI01. The sequence goes on from CAIZKT010000164.1 coordinate 2,540, forward strand.
CCACCCCGCGCCGCGTACTCCCACTCCGCCTCGGTCGGCAGACGGTACTCGTACCCCGCCGACCAGGGCCCGGCGGCGCGCTCCCGCTCGGTCAACTTGGCGCAGAAGGCCATCGCATCGTTCCATGAGACCTGCTCCACCGGGTTGCGCGCCCCCTTGAAGTCGCTGGGATTGGCCCCAACCACCGCCTCGTACTCCGCCTGGGTCACCTCGTACTTTCCCAGCCAGAACCCCTTCGACAGCGTCACCCCGTGCGGCGTCTCGTCCTTGTCGCAGCCAGGCTCGTCGGCCGGGCTGCCCATGGTGAAACTGCCTGCCGGGATGTAGACCAGCGTGATGCCAGTCGCCTCATGCACGATCTCCTTGGCCCAGCCGGTGTTCGTGTAGGGTTCGGGCACTGTGCCGGATGCGGCCCGAAAGCCGGCGGGAACAACCAGCTTCAACTCCTGGATCCTGCCCTTCCATGACTGCGGGCCTGGCCTGTCAGCCGTAACCTTGGTCTCGGCGGTTGTGAAGAACCGGCCGTCCTTCGGCAGCAGAGTGACGGAGAATGCGTAGATACTTCCTCTTGCGAGTTTGTAGGAGGCCGGGGTGGTCTGCTGCTGTACCTCGGCGTTGATGGTAATCTGCGCGCCGGGTACCTCGCGACCATCCAGTTCGGCGGTCACGGTGAGGGTCGGGTCCAGTTGCGCGGCGAGGGCGAGGGCTTCGCTGCCCTTCGGGTCCAGTGCCAACGCTTTGCCGACCTCCTGCTCCGCTCTGGTCCAGTCGCCCGCGGCCACCGCTCGCTCGCCGGATGCGACGAAGGCGGCGTACTGCCGCTTGCGCGAGGTGGACACGCCCAGCCAGACCAGCAGCCCTGCAACCATCAGGGCGGCAGCCGCCCCGGCCAGCCACAGGAGCCGACGGTGGGCTGTCGCCTGGCGCCGCCGCGCTTGACGCTCCCGTTCCGCCAGTGCTTTCTCTACCGCGGCCAGATCGTTGATCACCACGATCCAGTCCGGTGCGACCTCCGCGTCTTCGGGCACCTCGACCTCGCCGTACTGTGCGACGAGAGAGGCGAGCGCCCTACGCGCTTCGGCCAGGCGTCCGGCCTGCGTCAACTCGCGGACGGCCCCGACGTGGGCGCGCGCCTCGCCAACCAGTTGCCGCAGAGTGTCCAGCCCTGCCTCGACCTGCTGGCGCAGTTCCAGGGCGGCAGGGAGATCGGCGCAGAGTGTCTGCGCTTCATCCGCCTTGGCCATGGCCGTGCGGTAATCCTGCTCCGTCAGGGCCTCATGGCCCGTCTGGACCACCGCCAAAGCCGCGGCCTCGGCCTGATCGGCAGCGACAAGCACGGATTCGGCCTCGGAGCGTACACCGGTGCCAGTCACGCCCTCCAGGCCCAGGAGTCGGTCGGGTTCGCTCCACCGTGCCAGAACCTCAGCCTGCTGTAGCATCTCGCAGGCCACTGCACGCGCAGCGGTGAACCTCTTCGCCCCGGCCAGCCGCCGCAGGGTCACGCCACGGGCCACGAGATCGGCACGGGCCGTAGTAAGCTCCAGTTCCGCGGCAGTGACGGCGGCCTGCTCGTCGGCCGGGTCCAGCGCCACGATCTCCCGGCATAACGCCAGAGCCTGCTCGAACTCGCGCGCCTCAAGTGCCTTTGCGAGAAACGCCCGCTTGTCGGCTAAGACCTGCTCCGCCGCCACGGCCGACCGTGCGGCCCCTCGCAGGTCCGCCGACAGCTTCTTGCCCTTCTCCCCAGGCAGTTTCACATTCCTCGCCAGCAGCCCGTGCTCCTTGGTCACCCGGCTCCACTTGAGTTCCTTGGCGAAGCCCTGCATCCGGGCCAAGGCGTCCCGTGTCTGCAGAAAGCCTGGCACATCGCTGCCGCAGCCGCCGCAGAAGCGCAGGCCTAGCCCGTTCTCCCGGTCGCACTCCGGGCAGCGCCGCATCAAGCCGGTACCGCAGGCCTCGCAGAACTTCGCGTCTGGGGGGTTGCGCCGACCACAGGCGGGGCAGGCCGTGCTGCCGGCGGCGGCCGCGCCGGGCGCCGAGCCAGCGGCTCCGGTGCCGAGGGCTTCCAGGTCACGCAGCAGGTCTTCGGCGCTGAAATAGCGCTCCGCCGGGTTCGAGCGGATGCACTTGAGGATGATCCGCCCGAGTTCCTCCGGCGGCGGCAGCAGGGCCGGGTCCACGCTGTCCGGGATCTCGCCGGTCAGCATCTCGTAGAGCGTCTTGCCCAGGGCGTAGATGTCGGCGGTGTGGGTCACGCTCTTGGCGTCCCGGCGCTGCTCGGGGGCCATGTAGTAGGGCGTGCCCAGGCCGTAGCCGGTGGCCGAGAGCTCCGATTCCCGCCCCTGGCGCGCCAGTCCGAAGTCCACCAGCCGCGGCAGCGGGCCGCCCGCTTCGGCCGGCTCCAGAAGGACGTTGGCGGGTTTCACATCCCGGTGTACCAGTCCCTGGCGGTGCGCCGCGGCGAGGCCCCGGCAGAGGCCCATGGCCAGGGCCACCGCTTCGGCCACCGGCAGCTTGCCGCGCTTCTTCAGGTAGTCTCGCAGGGTCCCGCCGGAGACGTATTCCATGACGATGTAGCGGCCGTCGGCGTCGGTGTCGCTGTCGAAGACCTGTACGATGTTGCGGTGGTTCAGCGTGGCGATGGCCTGCGCCTCGCGCTCGAAGCGCTGCACTGTCTGCGCCCCGCCGGGGCCCTGTGACGCTTCGGGCAGGAGCCGCTTCACCGCCACAGTCCGCCCCAGCTTGCGGTCCCGGGCGCGCCATACCACCGCGAAGCCACCCCGGCCGATCTCCGCTTCCAGTTCGTAGCGCTTCGTCAAGGCCACGCCGGCGCCTGCGGAGGGTGAAATACCTGCGGGGCTGCCGGCCCCTTGCAGGGTGCGCTGGTCGCCGAGCGAGAGCGCGGGCGCTGCGGCTCCGTCAGCCGGCGCTGGGCCGGTCTGCGTCAGCGCACCGCCCAGCGACACCCCCGCACGGACGGCGGCCTGCGCCGCCTCGGACTGCGAGTCCGACGAGACCGCGCTGCCGCACTCCAGGCAGAAGCGCGAGCCGTCAGGGATGGTCTTATGGCATTTCGGACAGAGCATGGGGCAATCTCATCGAACGAACGTCGAACATCGAACGGCGAACATCGAACGGCGAACGGCGAACGGCGAACATCGAACATCGAACATCGAACATCGAACGGCGAACATCGAACGGCGAACATCGAACATCGAACATCGAACGCCGAACGGCGAACATCGGACGGCGAACGTCGAACATCGAACGTTGAACGGCGAACATCGAACATCGAACATCGAACATCGAACATCGAACATCGAACATCGAACATCGAACGGCGAACAGCGAACAGCGAACGGCGATTATCCGACATCATCGACCTCACCGGTCTCGGACCTGAACAACATAAAAAGATAGGAGCCTTATCGCGCGGCTACCGGCAACGCGTTGGAATCGCCCAAGCCCTCCTGCACGATCCCGAAGTACTCATACTTGATGAACCCACCTCCGGCCTCGACCCGAAC
>CAIZKT010000165.1:0-3091 GCA_903933565.1 uncultured Victivallales bacterium
AAGCTTCTGCGCCGCGCTATCGAGGCTGACAGCCTGCAATCGGCTGTTTTTTACGGCCCCTCGGGCGCGGGTAAGACGGCGCTCGCCCACTATATTTCCTTAAAGACAAAGGCCCGGACCTTTGAACTTAACGCCGCCACTACCGGAGTGCCGGAACTTAAAAAAATACTGGAATTTTCAAAAGGGCTGGCAGGCGGCCTGGCGGAACGGCAGCGCATTCTCCTTATCCTCGACGAGATACATCACTTTAACCGCACCCAGCAGGACGTGCTGCTGCCCTCCGTGGAAAAGGGCGACGTCATCCTTATCGGTATGACCACGGAAAACCCGTTTTTCTACATTAACGGCGCGCTGCTTTCAAGGTTCATAGTGGTTGAGTTTAAAACGCTTGAAGAAGTCCATCTGCGGAAAATCCTCGCGCGCGCGCTGACAGAAGAGAGGGGCCTTAAAGGCCTTAATGTTGAGGTAAGCGGTGAAGCCGCCGACTATCTGGTTTCCAACTCCATGGGCGACGCCCGCCGCCTGCTGAACGCGCTTGAGCTGGCGGCCGTGACCACCAGGCCGGGTCCGGGCGGCAAACGAAGGCTGGATCTGGAAACCGCGCGGGAATCCATACAGAGGAGGAGCCTGCGTTACGACAAAAGCTCCGATGAGCATTACGACCATATTTCCGCCTTTATAAAGTCGATGCGCGGCTCAGACCCGGACGCCGCGGTCTATTGGCTGGCCAAGATGCTCGAAGCCGGGGAGGACCCCAGGTTTTTAGCCCGCAGGATACTTATCTGCGCGTCTGAAGATGTGGGCAACGCCAATCCCATGGCTTTGCTGGTGGCACAGAGCGCGTTTAAATCCGTGGAAGTTCTGGAAGGAAAAGGTGCTCTCCCGATGAACGTCAGCGCCGACTCCTGCGCGCCTGCGGCCGGCGGTCCGACGGTGGATTCCGCGGTCATGGGCGACTTTGCCAAAGCCATGACGGCCGACCGCATTCTGGAACCCGCCCGGCGTTTGAACCTGGACCCGGACAAGGTGACGAACGGCTTGGCTCAGCTGGTTCTGACGCTGGTCAAACTCCTCCACGAACTCCTCGAGAAGCAGGCCATTCGCAGGATCGACGGTGGGGGCCTCACCGATGCCGAGATCGAACGCCTCGGAGTGACCCTGATGCGACAGTCCGAGGAACTTGCCAGAGTCTGCCGGGAGTTCGGCCTCGAAGACAAAGATCTGAATCTGGACTTGGGTCCGCTGGGAAAGCTCTTATAACGGAGGTGGTAGATGCCAGTCTCACGCAGAGTCGCGACGTCGGTGGGGGGTACGAACCTGGCGGACCTCCTCGAGCGGATCCTGGATAAAGGCATCGTCATCGCGGGCGATATCAGGATCAATCTCGTGGATGTCGAATTGCTGACCATCCAGATCCGCTTGGTCATCTGTTCGGTTGATAAGGCCAAGGAAATGGGTATGGACTGGTGGGTGAACAACCCCGCCCTGTGTTCTCGGGCGCACAGCGAGCTGGCCCTGCCGGAGGCGATCGAGAAGCTGGAGGGTCGCCTGGCCCGGATCGAGGCGGCGCTGGTTCGGTAACGGTGGCCGAAACCCTCCAACCTTTGCCGACCGGTGCAGCGTCGGAGCTTTCCTCGTGGGGTTTAGTGCGGCGGCTACTAGCCCTGGCCTGGCACTACCGCGGGGGCTGCATTCGCGTTGTCTGCCTGCAAGTCATCCTGTTAAGCTTTGGCTTGGCCGGGCTGGGCCTGACCGGCGTGGGCATCGACGTGGTGAAGGCGGCCATGCAGCCGGGTTCGCCGCCGCCACACTGGCCGTTCGGCATCACCCCCCCGGCGGCCTGGGGTGCGTGGCACACGTTGGGCGCGATTTCGGCGGCGATCCTGGCTCTGGCGTTGGCGCGCTCGGCGCTGAGCTGCGCCTATTCGACGGTGGTGGCGAAGCTGGTGCAGGGCGAGATCGTCACGGCTCTGCGGGCCCAGGTCTATGACAAACTGCAACGCCTGAGCTTCCGCTTCTTCGACGCCAACGCCAGCAGCTCGCTCATCAATCGGGTGACGCGGGATGTGCAGGCGACCCGGCTGTTCATCGATGGCGTCCTGATCCAGAGCCTGATCATGGGCCTGTCGCTGATCGTGTACGTCATCTACATGAGCAGCATCCACGTCGGGCTGACGGTGGCGTGCCTGGCCACCACGCCCTTGCTGTGGGGCATTAGTGTGCGCTTCTCGCGCCAGGTCCGCCCCGCCTATCGCCAGAACCGCGAACTTGTGGACCGCCTGGTGACCGTGCTCAGCGAGAGCGTGCAGGGCATCGCGGTGATCAAGGGTTTCGCCCGCGAACCGCAGACGCTGCGGCGCTTCGAGGCCGCCAACGCGCAGGTGCGTGACCAGAACTACTGGATCTTCGGACGGGTGACCACCTTCGGACCGCTGATCACCTTCACCTCGCAACTGAACCTGGTGGTGCTACTGGCCTTCGGCGGCTGGCTGGTAATGCGCGGCACCCTGCCCATGGGCACGGGACTGATCGTCTTCGCCGGGCTGCTGCAGCAGTTCTCCAGCCAGGTGGCGAATCTCTCCAATCTGGCCAACAGCATCCAGGAGTCGCTGACCGGGGCCCGCCGCGTCTTCGAGGTGATCGATACGCCGGTGGAGATCCTGAGTCCGCCCAACCCCCGGCGCCTGGCACCCCGTCTGCCCTGCGCGGTCGAGTTCGAGCACGTCCGCTTTGGCTACGACCCGGAAGCGCCGGTGCTGCAGGATGTGAGCTTCGCGGTGCAGCCGGGCCAGTGCGTGGCCATCCTGGGGGCCACCGGCTCGGGCAAGAGTACCCTGCTCAGCCTGATCCCGCGCTTCTACGACCCCGGCGCCGGCTGCGTACGGGTCGATGGCACCGACGTGCGCGAGCTGCACCTGGACGACCTGCGCCGCAACGTCGGTATCGTCTTCCAGGAGAACTTCCTCTTCAGCAACTCCGTCGCGGCCTGCATCGCCTTCGGTCGGCCGGAAGCCACCCGCGAACAGATCGAACGGGCCGCTCGCGTCGCCGCGGCGCACCGCTTCATCGAGAAGCTGCCGCAGGGCTACGA
>CAIZKT010000166.1:0-2899 GCA_903933565.1 uncultured Victivallales bacterium
AGAACCGCAGAGGGTCGAATAACCTATGCCCAATGACGAATTGCAGAATCCCCGGCCGGGGCACCGCAGTTCTCTGGCTGTCATGTCCGGCACCAGCCAGGGATCCTGAACCTTCGTCGTCACCCCCCACGGAACTGACCTGCGCCCGGCTGTCGGTGGGGTTGCGTCGGCGCCTTTGCGGCACTAGGCTACCTTGGTCGGCGGCGAGAGAGTAGGCGACGGTCTAGGTTGCCCGGCGGCGGCGCTGGGCGGCGGCACAAGCGATGGGCGACCCTTATGGCACGCTATAAACTGCGGCTCGAATACGACGGCACCGGCTTCCGCGGCTGGCAGGTGCAGAAGGACGCTCGCACGGTTCAGGGCGAACTGCTGAGTGCGGCGCGGCAGGTATTTGGCGGGGAAGTTGACGTTCAGGGGGCCGGGCGGACGGACGCCGGGGTTCACGCTCTCGGGCAGGTGGCGCATCTCGCCGCCCCCGCGGCGCTCGAGCCCTTCCGGGTGGTTTTTGGGATGAACGACCTCTTGCCGGCGGACATCAACATCCTGGAAGCCGAACGCACTCACATGCGTTTTCATGCCCGGCACCACGCCATCGGGCGCAGTTACATGTATCTGATTGCGACGCGCCGGAGCGCTTTTGCGCAGGAGCGCTCATGGTGGGTGCGTGACCGGCTCGACCTTCGGCGCATGCAGGCGGCGGCGGCCCTCTTCAAAGGCTTTCACGATTTTGCTTCCTTCGCCGACCGCGATCTCGAGGCGGGCACCTCGACCCAGGTTGACATTGACGAGGTCCAGCTCGAGGCTGATCAGGACCTGATTCTCTTCCGCATTGCCGGATCGCACTTTCTCTGGAAGATGGTACGGCGGATCGTCGGCGTCCTGGTGGAGGTGGGGCGCGGCCAACTCGGCGAAGCGGAGGTGACGACGCTGTTGACCACGCATACGAACCGTCCCGCCAAGTGGACGGCGCCGCCCTGCGGGCTCTATCTGCAGCAGGTACGCTACAAGGACGAGCCCTGGCAGCCGCTCTTCGTTCCCGCCTTCCCCCTGGCGCAATGAAGCGCGCCCGGCCGGTGGGACACAGGTGGGACCGGCGCGTCTCAGACGAGGTTACGACATGAACCACAGTCCCTGGGCCGGCAAGCCCGCGCCCGAGAGTCTCCTGGAGGATATTCCGCGGCTGCTGGCGGCCTACCACGGGGAGCATCCTGACCCCGGCGAGGCAGGCCAGCGGGTCTCGTTTGGCACCAGCGGTCACCGGGGCAGTTCGCGGCGCCGCAGTTTCAACGAGGATCACATCCTGGCGATCACGCAGGCGATCTGCAACCAGCGTCGGCGGGCAGGGGTTGCCGGACCGCTGTTTCTGGGGATGGACACGCATGCGCTCAGCGCTGTGGCGCACGGCACGGCGTTGGAGGTGTTGGCTGGCAACGGCGTGGAGGTGCGCCTGGCCCGCGATCAGGGCTTCACCCCGACGCCGGTGATTTCACACGCCATCCTGGGGTGGAACCGGCCCTGCGGCGCCGGCCAGGCCGACGGTATCATCATCACGCCGTCGCACAATCCGCCCGCGGATGGCGGCATCAAGTACAACCCGGCCCATGGCGGACCGGCGGATACGGAGACCACGAAGGCGATCGAGGACGAGGCCAACCGCATCCTGCGGGAAGGCCTGGCCGGGGTGCGGCGCGTCAGCCTGGCGCAGGCGCTGCGCCTCGGCACGACGAGGCAGCACGACTACATCACGCCCTACGTTGCCGACCTGCCAAGTGTCCTGGATCTGGACGCCATCCGGGCGGCCGGCCTACGGCTGGGCGCCGACGCCCTGGGCGGTGCCAGCCTGGCTTACTGGGAGGCCATCGCCGCCACCCACGGCCTCGACATCACGCCGCTGAACACGCGACCCGACCCGACCTTTCGCTTCATGCACGTGGACCATGATGGCACGATTCGGATGGACTGTTCCTCGCCCTTTGCCATGGCGGGGCTGATTGGGCTCAAGGATCGCTTCGATCTGGCGTTCGGCACCGATCCGGACGCCGACCGGCATGGCATCGTCACGCCGGTGGGCGGGTTGCTGAATCCCAACCACTACCTGACGGTGGCCGCGTGGTATCTGTTCTCGCACCGGCCGGGCTGGGGGCCCGGCATGCGCCTGGGCAAGACGGTGGTCACCAGCGCTATGCTGGATCGGGTCGCGGCGTGGCTCGGCCGGGAGGTGGTCGATGTCCCGGTCGGCTTCAAGTGGTTTGTGGACGGCTTGCTGACGGCATCCCTGGGACTCGCGGGCGAGGAAAGTGCCGGGGCGTCATTTCTGCGGCGTGATGGGACGGTCTGGTCAACCGACAAAGATGGCCTCATTCTGGCCTTGTTGGCGGCGGAAGTCGCGGCGGTGACACAGCGCGACCCGGCGCACCACTACGCCGACCTGACCGAGCGCTTCGGCACGCCGGCCTACAAGCGTATCGACGCGCCCGCGAATGCCGCCCAGCGGGCGATCCTGGGCAAGCTGTCGGCCGGAAGCATCACGGCGAAGAGTCTGGCCGATGAGCGCATCGCCCGGGTTCTGACCACGGCTCCCGGCAATGGCGCGGCCCTCGGTGGGCTCAAGGTCGAGACGGCCAGCGGTTGGTTCGCGGCCCGGCCGTCCGGGACCGAGAACATCTACAAGATCTACGCCGAAAGCTTCCGCGGCGCAGCCCACCTCGAGGTGCTGCTGCTGGAAGCCCAGAAGTTGGTGGCGGCGGCGTTCCAGCAGGCCGGCGAGGGTTTGGCAGAACCTCGTTCCCCAGTATGAGATTTCCTGGTGGCGGTCTGCCTGGTGGGCCGAGGGTTTCGGGCGGATTCGCGGTATGCCCGGTCCTGGAGCCCGCGATGCCAAGGACCCGCCGGGGCCGGG
>CAIZKT010000167.1:0-22282 GCA_903933565.1 uncultured Victivallales bacterium
CTGGTACCCAAGGGCGCTGCCCTGGGCTGACGGATTGTGCCCCTTTGGGGCGGCCGACAGTGGGGCTCTGGTACCCAAGGGCGCTGCCCGGGGCTGACGGATTGTGCCCCTTTGGGGCGGCCGACAGTGGGGCTCTGGTACCCAAGGGCGCTGCCCGGGGCTGGCTGATTGTGCCCCTTTGGGGCGGCCGCAGGAAGGTTTAGATTCTGCCCTCCGGGGCGGTGGTGCAGCCGACGCGGCGGGCGGCGCGTTCATCCTTGCTGAACTTGTTTTCGCCATGCTAGGCGGTTGCGTTGCGGGTTGGTGACGCGATGTTATGGAGAGGTGGGTTGCGGGTGGGAGATGGTAAGCGGATGAAAGGTATTGGAGTGTATGCCTGGCAGCGAGTTGATTCAGAGCGTATTGCGTGCGGTTGATGTGTTGGAGTTACTGGCGTCGGATCCTGGCGGGATGGCGCTGGGTGACCTATGTACGCGGCTGGCACTGAAGCCGCCGACGGTTCACAACATTTTGCGTACTCTGACAGCGCGGTCACTGGTTGAGCGGCAGGGGCCGCCGATTCGGTACCGTCTGGGGCCGCGGTTGGGGGAGATAGCGCAGCGAGTGGAGCATGTAGGGTTTGAGCGGCTGTGCGAGGGGCTGTTGCGGCGGCTGGTGACGGACGGGGTAGCGGACTCTGCTCACCTGGCGCGGCAGGCGGCCGGGGATCTTGCTGTGGTATTGCGGATTGACGCGACACGGCCGCATCTTTGCGAGCGTCCGGCGGCGCGGCCACTGCATCCGTATGCGAGCTGTGCGGGGCTGGTTTTTCAAGCCTTCTGCGGGCGGCAGCAGTTGGCGGCGTTTAGGCGAGCGCACCCGTTTGGCGTATTCGGGGCGGTGGTGTGGGCTTCAGAGGCAGAGTTAGAGGTGGGACTGGAGCGGATTCGCGAGGATGGTTTCTGCGTGCGGGTCGACGAGGGAGCGATTCGAGTGGGGGTTCCGTATGTGGGGAGGCGGGGAAACCTGGAGGGGATTCTGGGGGCGGCACGGGGGTTGGACGCAAAGGGGGAAGCGGCAGCGGATAGTGAGGTGGGGCAGGAGGTGGCGAAGGCGCTGGGCGAGTGTGCGCATGCACTGCTGATGTCGGCAGGTTTTGCGGTGGAAGGCTGAGGGAGGAGGTTGGTCGGGGCGGCGAGAGTTGAACTCGCGACCTTCTGGTCCCAAGCCAGACGCGCTGACCAGGCTGCGCTACGCCCCGACGCTGATTAAACCTCTAAACGGAAAGGCTCAGACTATAGTCCGCCGAGCGGTCGGCTGCAATGCCGCGGGTGCGGTGTTCAGGTCGCTTCGCAGGGGATGCCAGCGCGTCGCATACTGGCGATGAGAGTCAGGCGGTTAGCGGCACTCATCTCACAGAGCGGGAGTCGGTACTCGGGGGCGATGCGGCCGAGGGCAGCGAGAGCGGCCTTTACGGGGATCGGGTTAGTTTCCACGAAGAGGTCACGGAAGAAGGGATAGAGGCGTCGATGAGCCTGGCGGGCGTCTTGCCAGCGTTCTTGCAGCGCGGCGTGGACCATATCGGTGACTTCGCGGGGGATGACATTTGACGCCACGCTGATCACACCGGTAGCGCCAACGGCCATCATGGGAAGGGTGAGGGCATCGTCGCCGCTGAGGACGACGAGGTTGCACTCATCGAGGATGGCACTGACGCGTTCGACGCTGCCGCCTGCCTCCTTGACGGCGACCACGGCAGTATGGGTGGCGAGGCGAGCGATAATGTTGACGGGAATCTCCCTGCCCGTACGACCGGGGACATTGTAGAGAACAACGGGCAGGCCGCACTGGTCGGCCACGGCCGCAAAGTGGCGGTAGAGTCCTTCGGCGGTGGGCTTGTTGTAGTAGGGGGTAACTTGGAGCGTCGCGTCAGCTCCGACGGACGCCGCGTGGTGAGTGAGGTCAATGGCCTCGGCGGTGGAGTTGGCGCCGCTGCCGGCGATGACGAGGGAGCGGTGGCGAACGGTCTCGACCACGAACTCGATGACTTTGCGGTGCTCGTCGAAGTCGAGAGTTGGGGACTCGCCGGTGGTGCCGACGGGGACCAGGCCGTCGATGCCAGAGGAGATCTGGAACTCGATGAGCTCCCGAAGAGCCCCGTAGTCGACCTGTCCATTACGGAATGGGGTCACGAGTGCGGTATAACAGCCTTCCAGCTCCATGGCCGCTCCTGTTGGGGCGCTTCAATCAGGGCACACTGCCTGCCAAGCAGGCACATCCTAGCGGTAATATAGGAGGCAAATGCCAAACTGACCGCAGGTCGGTGCAAAGAACCGTGTACGGTAGTTAGACTGGTAGACTGGTAGACTACTAGTAGACGGGTAGGCTGGTTGGCTGGTATGTCGCTGGCGTAGAGAGGCTTGTCTGACGGGAGCGCACGAGCATGGGGTTTATCCGCATACCGGGGGTGGCGGGGCAGTTTTACGTTGCCGAGCCGCAGGCAGCGGCAATGAAGAAACACTCCTGCCCGGACTGCCAATGTTGCCAGTGGTGCTCCGATGAGCGTTGCCGCGTCTGCCGCGGGCAAGCGTCGGGTGGTTGCCCGCGAGGGACCCCGGCTGAGGGCCCAAGAGCGCCAAGCCAAGCCCTGGTAGGATCTTGCGCGGCCTTGGCCATCGCCGAGATTTCACTACTTTCCGACGGCCGGTTCGCCTAGCGCCCCTTGAGGAGGAGAGTTGCCGTGCCCTTGGCGCCGGTGGCGGCGTCGCGGACGTTCAGGGTCCAGGTGCCCGCGGGATCATTGAGCGCGAACGGCAGTTCGAAGCTGCCCTTACCGCCGGTCAGGGCTAGGTTGCCGGTGTAGGCGTCGGACTCGGTGCCATCCGGCCGGAGGACTGACACCCGGACCGCATGTCGGCCTGGGGTTCCGCTGGCGGTCTGGATGGTGAGGCCGATCGGCACGCGCTCGCCGGGCTGGGCTTGGGCCTTGGTCGGCGTGACGGTGACCCCGGTGACCCGGTAGGGCAGGAGCGCGAAGAGATCCGCGAGGCGGGCCGCGGGTTCTGAGGCGATGCTGTTCACCTCGCCGCGGTAGGTACCGGCGAGGGTGTCGTACACATGGGCGGTGCGGCCAAGCCCCAGCGACCACGCGGCGGTTCTCTCTGTCGGCCGGAGATAGCCGACGTAGAGGTTCTGCCCCTCGCGCTGGCGGTAGATTTGGAAGCGGACTGGACTCGGCGTCACGGCGATCTCCGGCTTGAGCCCGGCCCAGGTTGCCAGGCGTGCTACGAGCTCGCGGTAGAAGTTGCCGCCGACCTCTTGGCGGAGTCCGCTGTACTTGGAGACTTCCAGGTTCAGGTAGCAGGTCCGGCCGGTGCCGATCTTGCCGAGGATAGCGAACGGGACGCCCTCGATGGTGCCCAGGGCCTGGCCGCCGGCCAGGCGGATGTTGCCCTCGGGTAAGGCCGTGGTAATGGTCAGCGCCGCGAGGTCAATACCGAGCTCGGGGTTGGCGGTGAAGGTGACCGTCCCGGACGGGCCTGGCTGGTTGAAGCCCGAGTGCTGAATCCCGAAGAGCGGGTCGAGCGTGGCCGGCTCGACCAGGCGGCAGTGCCCGTCGAGAATACCACTGTGCAGGTCGGCGACGACCGTGCCACCGGCTTTGACGAACTGCTCGATCTGGAGCGCCTGCGTGGCGCTGACCGCGGTCGTCATCGGCAGGATGAGCAGCTTGTAGCGCTGCGGCACGATCTCGCCGCTGTCCAGTTGCGTGGTGGTGACGAAGCGGGGCCGGTAGCCGAGGTCGTGGAGCGCGTCGAACCAGGCCTGGTGCGAGTGCCACCATTCGCGGTTGAGGAGGTAGGCGCCCTGGATCGAGCGCTGCGAGTAGAGGATGGCGATGGGATCGAAGTCCGGCGTGACCCCGCTCCAGAGTTTACCCAGGCCATGGCGCATGGGTTCGGTCACGGCCGTAGCGGCCTGGGCCGATTGGGTGTAGGTGAAGTCGGGGTTGAAGAACGAGCGTAGCGCGAAGTAGCTGGTGCCGAGGCTGCCGCTGAGAAAGCAGTGCCAGGTGGCGGTCTGGCTGCTGTCAGTGCCGCCATAGCCGGTCGACCAATTCGCCTTCGGCAGGCTCGGGTTGAAGGCCGGCATCATGTTCTCCTGGCCCTGGTAGTAGTACGGCTGCATGTAGGTAAAGAGCTGCATGAAGCGGGTCCAGTCGCAGCCGTTGTAGGCGGTCGGGGCCTGGGTGCCGGAGAGGCCGGTCAGGCAGTTGGGCGAGACCTCGCGGACAGTGCGGATGAGGGTGGCGTAGAACTCGGCGTAGCTGGTTTCCATGAAGGTACGGTGGTCGGCCCAGGAGGCGAAGCTGCGTTTCTCGCGCGCCTCGGTGCCGGTGAGCGGCGCGACCTCGTCCCAGGTCCGGTAGGCCGTGTCCCACTCGCGGTTGAGCGTGTCGAGCGTGCCGTACTGGCGTGCCAGCCACTGCCGAAACTCGCGCAGCGCGAAGGGCGAGAAATCGTAGTCGAAGACGGTGATGCGGCCGATGACCGACTGCTCGTCCCCCCACATCCAGGCGAGCGGCTGATAGCGCTGGAAGGTAGTCGCCTTCTTGCGTACCTTCTCGATGGTGGCGGTGAGGTAGGCGGTGTCGGAGAGCGAGGGTTTGCGCTCGAGGTACTTCTTGTCGCCGCTGGTCTGGTAGCCCTTACGGTCCTCTTCGTAGCCGCTCGGGTAGCCCTCCCACATGCCGACCTCCATCAGTCGGAACCCGGCGCGCAGGCTGGACTCGTGTTCGTTGCGCAGGTCTTCGGCGCCAGCCCAGTCGCTGTTGACGTAGAGGACACTGATGCCGGCAGCGCGGGCCAGGCGCGCTTTGGTGGGGATGAGGTAGCCCTGGTCGTAGCCGCCCATAGCGCCCCAGGGGATGATCTCGTAGTCGTCCCAGACGCCGGAGACGAAGCGATCTGGGAGGGTGACGAAGTCCACCTCGGCCCGGTCGATGACGCGCTTCGGGTCGTGCAGGACGGCGCGGACCACGGCCTCGGTGGCCAGCGGCCGGTCGACCGGTAGGGTCACCTTGATCTGCGTCTTCGCCCCGGCGGGGACGGGAAAGTCCCTCGTGACTAGGTCCCGGCCGAGGCTGTCCGTCAGGGTGGCAGTCAGGCTGAGGCCAGCGCTGGCGCCGACGATCTCAGCCTCAACCGTCACCTCCTCGCCGGTCTTGTAGAACTTCCCTTCCTCGGCCAGCCGGAATGACCCGATCTGGACCGGTCCAGTGACCTGGAAAGCGACCGTGCCCCAGGCTACGGAATTGCCCTGGCAGCGCAGGATGGAGTCGACGAAGTAGGTGCCCAGCGGCAGGGTGGCCTCGACGACGAGCTTGGCCGCGGCATTGCCCGCCTTGAGATCGAGTTCGAAGGTCTGGCGCTTGACCTCGGTCCAGTCCTCGTCCCGGAGCACGCATTCGAGCACCGCGGCTCCGATCCCGGGCACGTCCGCCCCACTGACCGCGACCTGGATCGTGACCGGCCCCTGCCCGAACCCCGGCGCCGGCGGCTCGACGGTCGGCGCCAGGGCCACGCCTGGCTCCCGGTGCCCAGCCCAGAGCATGGCCTTGCCGAGCAGCGAGAGCTCGTACTCCCAGTAGTGAAAGCGTTCCTTGGGGAAGCGGATGTAGGGTGTCAGGCAGTCGCCGTAGCCCGGATAGCGCGAACTGCGATAGTTGAACACGACCGTGCGCTGGCCATTCTGCTCGCGCAGGAACCCGAGTGGCACGGCCG
This sequence comes from uncultured Victivallales bacterium, assembly GCA_903933565.1. Classification (GTDB taxonomy): domain Bacteria; phylum Verrucomicrobiota; class Lentisphaeria; order Oligosphaerales; family JAFGRS01; genus CAILUI01. The sequence continues at coordinate 5,763 of CAIZKT010000167.1, forward strand.
CCTTGCCCTCGCCGGCCGTCATAAACACCTCGCCGCCGCTGGGTCGGAAGCCTTGCACACCGGTCGCCGGCAGCAGTTCGACCGGCACGCCCGCCGTGATGGGATTGTCCTGGGCGACGTGCCACTTCAGGCCGCCGCTGGCGCGCACGACGTTCTTCAGGTCGAGCGGCAGGCAGGACCAGGCCTCGTTCTCCGGGAAGTTGCCCGGCGCGATGTAGACGACGCCCACGCCCTTCTCAACCTGGGCCCGGAACAGCCCGGGCAGCTCCTGGTCCAGCGCCTTAAAGTTGAGCCCGCTGACCACGATCACGTCGTAGCCGCTCTTCTTCAGGTATTTCTTCAGCAGGTCGTTGAGGATATCGGGATTGATCTTGCCGTAGGCGTCGCCGACGTAGGACGGGGTGCCGAAGTCGATCAGTGGCGCGTCGAATTCCAGGTCAAAGCGCTGGGCGAGTTCCGCGACTTCGCGCGAGTTGTCGGCATGCATCAGGATCAGCGCCTTGAGTTTGCCCTTGGCGTAGGGCTTAGCCCAGGCTACGTGCGGGGTGACGACCTTGCTCGTCCAAGGCACCTCGACGTCGACGCTCTTGTAGGCGAGTTTGCCGAAGCGGTCGGTCGGGTCGCCGAGCCGCTCGGATTCCGGCGTCAGCACGTACTTCTCCTCAGACTGGCCCACGGTCAGCGGCTTCTCGGCCTCGACCAGGAGCATCTTGGCGTCTGTGACCTGCAGGCGGATGGCATAGAGCCCGGCGCTGGCTGGGGTGAATGAAGCCGCAACAGCAACCGGCGTGCCGGGCGCGCCGCTGAGGTCCCGCGTCGCGAAGTCCTTCCAGATCAGGTCCGGGAGGCGGCGCGAGGCCCACAGAGCCTGGCCTTTGGCGAGGGGCGTGGACAGGGCGAGCTTCGCCTGCAGCGCGACCGCGGAGCCGGCCTGGCCGGTCGCGGGGACGGCCAGGGAGACGACGGCCTGGTCACCGACGCCGGCCACGTCCGTCAGCCCCTGGAAGGGCAACAGGATGACGTCCGTCTCGAGGCTCTTGCCGTTCGCAATCGTTTCGTTGCGGAACATCCATTCTAGGGTGGCCAGGTTCGGGCCGAACCACTGGTAGAAGCACATCAGTCGGCGGTACTCCATCCGCACGGCGAGGCCCGCGCCGCTTTGGGCCACGGCCGCCAGCCAGCCGCGCGCCGGGTTGTACTCCCAGTATTCGTCCGGCGGCATGGCGGGGTCGTAGGCGAGTTTGCGGACGCCGCTATCGACGGGGTAGAAGTAGTCGATCTTCTGGCCTGGCACCGCGATCGAGCCGTGCCACCACAGCCCCACGGTCTTGGCGCTCATGGCCTCGTTGCTGACCTCGAAGGCGTAATGGACGCGGACGGCCGGCGAGTCGCGGGTCAGGGTCACGGTCTTGCGGAAAGACATGAACTGGTAGTCGCCGTCCGGCTTGCCCTGGCCGAGCAACTCGAGCGCGACCGTCTCCGGGGTCTCGACGAGGACCTTCGCCACATAGGCCGCGCCACGCCAGGCGCTCTTGCTGTAGGGCTGCTGCCAGACGTGGTCTTCGAACAGCCCGCCCTCGCCCTTGCCCGTGGTCCACTCGACTCCGGCTTGCTTGTCGAAGAAGCTGGCGCAGACGCCGCCGTGCGCGGGCACGAAGCGCAGTCGCACCAGGCTGTTTTCGAGGGCGAACTCCGCCACCCCGTCGACACTGCGCTGGCTGATTCGACAATCGGTGTCGGCGGCGGTAGCCAGCCCCGCCCAGAGGCTGAGCGCCAGGCCGGTGAAGAGTTTTTTCATGAGCGGCGTTCCTTTCTGCGACACTACTTCACCTCAACCCTGACCGCGCCTGCGTCCGGGCCCTCGCCGCCGCCGAAATCGACAGCGCGGACCGCGTAGAAGTAGGCGCCGTTGTGGGCAAACGCGGCGTCGGTAGCCGCGGCTTTCGTGGTCACCTCCAGCAGGTGGCGCGGGTCGCGTGCGAACTCCGCATGGAGGCCGCGGTAGAGGCGGAATTCACGGACGCCAGCGGGACTTTGGGGGGCCGACCAGGTGAGGCTGGCGAGGTCGCCGTTGTACGCTGCGGTCAGGCCCGGCACCGCGTCCGGCGGCTGGTCGCCAGCCCCGCTCCCGATCACGACGTTGTCGAGGTCGACATACAGTGGCGCGCGGGAGGGGTTATCGATGAAGAAGCTGAGCCGGGTGATAGGCGTGCCTGGGGTGACGCCAAGCCAGCGCACCTGCAGTGAGTGGGTGGCCCAGGTCCCGTCTTCCGGGAGTTTGAACTGCTGGGAGACATTCTTCTTCTGCCGGCCATCGGCGAGCATGAGCTTGATCACGCCGCCTTTAGGCAGGCGGGCCGAGAAGCCGATCCAGGTGTCGTCGCGGGCCACGAACGGCCGGCTGTTGCCCGCGCCCACCCAGCGGTCCGGGTGCGGGCCGACACGCAGGAAGCCGGAGCTGCCCAGGGCTCCATCCGGAGCTGAGACCGCGACCGGCGTCTTCTCGTAGCCGGTCCAGCCTGACAGCGAGCCGGAGGCCTCGAAGTCGTAGGCGGCAGGCACGCCGACGCGCGACTGGGGGTCGGGGGCGCCGGCCGTGAGCGGCAGGCGCTCGACCGTCGGCAGAGCCTTTTCCGCGGCGGGCGCCATGCCGACGTACGCCAGAAGCCCGACGGCCAGGAGGCAGAGGTTATTGCCCATGAAGTCCGTGCGCTGCACTCCTTCCGACCTGGCAGGTGGCGATGCTGGTATGCCGCTGTCGGCTGAACCAGGCTGGCCCGGCGCGCCTGGACCCGCGCTGGCAGGCCCCGCGGCCTGGGACGCGCTCATTCGCCGCCGATCTCGACGCAGCGGCGGCGGTAGTGGAGGTAGTTCTGCCAGGGCACTTCGGGCGGCACGCCATGATCGCAGGTAGGGATGTAGCCGCCGCGCGCCCGCATGGCCGGCAGGATGCGTTCGAGCAGGCGGTCGATGTCGGCCGTGGAGCGGGCCAGCACGCGTTTGTCGATGCCGCCGCTCATGGCCAGCCAGGGGTAGTCGCGGCCGATGGCGACCACGTCGCAGCCGGAGGCCACCTCAAAGGGACTCATCACGTCCATGCCGATGCACTCGCGGTATACCGGGATCACGGGCACCGCATTGCCGTCGGTGTCGACCTGGATGTAGAGGTGCCGGGTGCGGTCGAGCTGCCGCCGACGGATATTGGCGATGAGCTGCTGGTAGTAGGGGATGAGGAACTCGCGCATCATGTCCGGCGAAATGAGTGAGGTGACATTGTAGCAGATGTCCTCGGCCAGGTAGACTTCGTCGAGGGTGACCCCTTGCTGGTGGCGGGAGGTAACTGCGTCGGCGAGCTCGAGCCACTGGCGCATGCAGGCATGGATCAGCTCGGGCTGGTCGTAGAAGGCAATGAGCAAGGCCTCGGGGCCGATGAGGCTGCGCAGATACATGTAGCCCCCGACCAGGTTCTGGGTAATCATCAGGCCCTTCGCCGCCGCCGCCCGAGCCGCTGCGAGGCGCGCGTCGAGGTCAGCGTAGCGCTCTGGCGAGGCGGGGTTGAGACGCCAGCGCACATCGTCTTCCCAGGTCCGCAGGTCGCGCACCGGGTGTCCCACATACTCCGGCATGTAACCCTGCCGCCGCCCTTTGAAGAAGAGCACGTGGCGACCCGCGGTATCCTGGACCACCTCCGTGTCGCCGCGGTCCTGGATGAGTTTCTCGGGGAAGGTCGGGCGGAAAGCCGCTTCGCACCAGCCCAACTGACCGAGCGAGTGGTTGCCGGGCGGATCGAGGTGGAAGAGCGTCGCCAGGTCGGTGGTCGGCAGGCCCTGCTGCTTCCAGGCATCCAGGCACATCCAGAAGCCGAAGGTCCGGTGAAAGAAGGGCGCCCCGGGGGTGATGGCGTAGGAGTCGCGCAGTTTGCGAGCGGCGGGGGTCATCGCCTCCCGCGGTACCAATGCCCGCACCCCATCAGCGATCAGGTTGGCAGGGTTTGCCATAGCAGTCTCCTAGCTGGATAATTCACCACACTGGGGATACCGCGAACCCGCCCGGAACGGGCTGGGCAGCGCGGGCTCCAAGGCCAGACGCGGGGTTCTGTAAGAGCCTCTGCAAGTTTCCATTTCAGCGCACCAGGGTCAGCGCCAGCAATCCGATTCTGAGGCCAGCGACGTCCTGGCGGGCTTGCAGTTCCACCTGGGCAATCGGGTCCTCGGGGTGTGGGTTCGTCCATTCGTAGGCCTGGATATTAACGGGTTCGCCCGAGGTTGTGCAGGCTTCCCAGGCGAGGGTTGCGTCCCAGGTGTAGCCATAGATCCACGGCATCCAGGGGGTCCGGCGCGGGGTGCGGGAGAGCCAGTGGGTGATGTTTCTGCCGTCGATAGCGACATCGAGCGTCTGGCCGCTGGCATAGGTGACGCGGTACTGTCCGTAGGGTCTGAGGCCGACGAGCGGCTCGTCCACGGCGAGCGCTTGCAGGAAGACCAGGCTGCGCGCCGCCAGGTTCAGCGGGATCTTCGGGCTGCTGGCCGGGATGCCGGCCTCGACTGCCGCCTTGCCCACCACCACGCAGCGCTCGCCGATCTGATAGTCGACGCCAAACAGCCGCGTGAGACCCAGCGGCGGCGCCACCAGTCCATGCCGCATGCCGGTCCCGAACCAGGCCTGCGAGGTGCCCGACAACGGGCGGTTGGCGGCCGGCGACAGGTCAACCGGCTGGAAGCTGGCAGCGGCACCGCGGGACGGCCGGTCGCGGGGCTGGATCGAGGCGGCGAGGACGGCCTCCGGGGACCACGGCAGCCGGTCGGGCTCGGGCATGGCGGTATCCCAGGCACAGACGACGCCGACGATCGAGTTTGCCCCTGGCGAGCGGGTGGCCAGGAATCCCCAGTCGGTGACCAGGACCCCCATCTGGCCGATGGCATGGACGGCTTGGGTGAGGTAGTAGTTGTTGCGGGTCTTGTGCCAGGGACAGCCGATGACTCTGAATCCCTTCTCGGCAAAGTACGCCAGGCTGGGGTACTGAGTGGCGTCGGCGTAGTGCCAGTCGGTGATGATGACCTCCTTGCGGAGCAGGTCGATGGCGGGGTGTACGGTGTGTCCGCCGTAGGCAGGGTTGCCGCTGTTCGCCGCGTCGACGCCCAGCGCGGTCCAGCGTTCCTTATCGAGGAGGAAATCGCCCCAGATCATGGTTTCGACCTGGCGCAGCGCGAGCCAATCGGCAAGGGTGTTGACGTCCTTGGCGAAGAGATCGGCGGGGGTCATGGCTTTGCACTGTGGACAGAGCGCCATGCCCTCGATCTCGTCGTGACCGAGGTGCATTCGGCGGCACTGGGTCGCGGTCACGATTTCGTTCAGCAGGTCAAAAATGAGGGCATAGGTCGCGGGCCGGTTGGGGCAGTAGGCCGTATCGGTGGGACGTCGGCTGGCGGCCTGCGGGACTTCGGCGATTTCGGGATGGGTGGTACACAGGTCTCCGACCTTGCCGTAGGTGAACACGGCTGGGATGACCTCGAGGTGAAAACGCCGGGCATAGGCGGAGATGGCGGCGAGATCGGCGATGGGCAGCCCCTTCTCCGCAGCGAGTTCCGGGTGTGACGCCCAGGTGAACTCAGACCAGCGCACTTGCAGCACCACAGCATTGGCCTTGAAGTAAGAGTAGGTGTCGCGGATCAGTCGGCGCAGTTCCTCGGTGTTGGCGACCCTGCCGGCGCCCTCCACGTAGAAGCCGCGGAAAGCCAGGTCCGGATGGTCCGTGATGGTGACCGCCGCGATCTCGGCGCCCGCGGCGCCCTGGCGCAGGAGCTGGCGCAGAGTCTGCGCGCCATAGAGGACACCCGCGTCGTCGCTGCCGGCGATGAGCACCGTCTCCGGAGTGACGAGCAGGACGTAGCCTTCGGGGCCGGGCGAGGTCGCGTCGACGCTGATGCCGAGTCGCTCGCAAGCCTGCCTGAGCACGGCATCGCGCGCCGGGACGCCGAGGCGCACGGTGCGAGTCGCCGCCGGGGTAGCGAGCCCCCGCAGATGGAACCACGAACGCCAGCCCGTCCCGGCGGCGGGATCGACCCGCGTCGCCTTCACCCCCAGGCGGGCCAGGTCCTCGGTCAGCACCTCGATGGCGGCCTCATGGGTGGGGTCGCAGGCGAGGCGGAGCTCCGGTGGCAGCTTGAACACGCCCGTGCCGCGCTGGTAGGATTTGGGGGCGGGGATGATCGTTCCGGCGTTGGGGTCGAGGCGACTCGGGGCCAGGTTTGCCGAGGCGCTGGCGAGCTGAGTGGTGAGCCAGGGGAGGCGTTGTATCGGATCGGCGGGCATGGCGGCGGCCGCCGGCGCGGCGCCGTAGCCGGCCAGCAGCGTCGTCAGGTAGGTTGAGGCCTTCTCGCTGAAGAGACGGTCGAGGCTCTGCAGGTAGCCGGCTTTCGGGACGAATTTCGCCTCGATCGTCAGGCGCTGGGTCAGACCCGTGGCGGGAATGCCATTGACTTGGTTGAGGAAGGTGAAGGTCTTCTTCTCATCCGGTCCCCAACTGCGATCGCACACCGAGCGCAGGACCCACTTAGCAGGACCGTTGGAGGTGAAGGAGAAGAACCACTCGCCGACCGGGGTAGCGAGGACGAGCTGGTTGGCGTCGATCTGGCTCCACTTGAGCGGATTCAGCTCGACGGACTTCTGGCCCTCGCGCTTGACCTCGGCGTTGGCGAACATGGGTTTGCCGATGAAGAGGTCGCAGACGGCATAGTGCGCCCCGGACTGGGGCAGGATCTCGGCGCTCAGGTCGACGCGCATACCGTCAGGCGTGAGGGTATAGACTTCCTCGACCTTGGCCATCGGGTTCTTCTTCGTCTTCTTGGTGAGCACGGTTCCGGCGACGGTGGTGGTGTAGGCGTCTGCTCCCGTCGGCGGGAAGACCGCTTTCCAGGCCTCGTCAGCGAGGTAGAAGCTGAGGCTCTCGATGATCGTCTCAGGTCCGCAGGCCAGGGTCATGTCGGCAGGCAGGAACTCCCCGGTCATAGCGCCGGATTCGAGGCTGACGGCGTGCAGATTCAGGCAGGCAGCGAGGACCGCGAGAGAGAGGGCGAGACGTTTCATACTGAGGCTTCCTTATCATACCAGCGGATGCAGATCGGCATCAGCGCAGCAGCCGGGCGGCGTTGATGCACAGGATATCGCGAGCCACGCTCTCGGCCAGGCCGAGGTCATACTGCCCCTGCTCGATCTTCGCCTGCAACACCGCGGCCATCTGCTGCCGCACGAGAAAGGCCTTGGCGTAGGCCCACTCGACGCAGTAGGCGTCGGAAAAGAAGGCAATGTGCCGGTTCACGGGCAGCATGTCCAGCCGTTCTTCGATCAGGGCGCGCAAGATGGGCGGGTAGAAGGTATGCCACCACGCCCCGACCAGGGTCAGGTTCGGCAGTTCCCGGGCCAGGGTACACATGGCCTGGTTGGCATGCTGGCTGGCCAGGAAACACTGGAAGCGCAGTTCGGGGTGCCGGGCGATCATAGCGCCCACCTGGGCGAGGCTGCGCTGCGACAGGCGGCTGCCGGTCTCGAAGGGCAGCGGCTCGGCGCCATAGCTAAACTGGAAGACGAGGTGGGGCGCGTGGCGGCCGAGGGCGCACAGGAAGCGCTCGTTGACGGCGGCGGCGTAGAGGCTGCGTTCGGCCTCACCGGCCTGGGCCCGGCGCCGCAGGGCGGCGTCCAGGCGGCGGTCCGATCCCGGCTCGAGATCGAGATCGGTCGAGATGTGCGTCGCGGTGGCGACGATACGGTCGGCAGGGATGGCCTTGACGTAGTGCTCGACCGCGGCATCCAGGTCGGCCCGGGTGCGGATGACGCGCTCGGGCTGGGGCCGTCCGCCCGCGCCGATCGGGGTCGGGCTCTCCGGGGTCCGTCCCCAACAGCGTTCCAGCTCGTACAAGGCGGTGTCGTACTCGCCCCACTGGCAGCGGGTAAAGAAGGCCCACTCGAGGGCGTAGGCGAACAGATCATCCTCCTCGCCCTGGCCACGGCGGGCCCACTCGGTGCAGGCGCGCCGGATGCCGGCGCGAGCGAGCACCTCGCGCTGCCAGCGGCGGTCATCGGCCCGTTCTCGGATGAGGTCATCCAAGCGCAGCCAGTTGGCTTCCGTCAGCTCCTCGGTCCAGCCGTAGAGGTCCCGCAAGAGCGTCCGGATGCCCCAGGAAATGTGGGTATTGCGGACATGCCTGAGGTAGGGCAACGCTTCGCGGATGCGGCCGTGCGCTTCGGCGCGGTCCGGCCAGCCGGGGAACTGGGTCAGCCGTGCCCCCGATGGACAGCCCGCCGCATAGAGTTCGCTGACCGCCATGTGGTAGAGCAGGATGTCGTGCAGCCCGCGTGCTCCCAGACGGCCGCCGACCAGGTGCGTGTGCGCATCGACCAGGTCCAATCCCGAGAGCATGGCCAAGACAGCGTTCGGGCTCATGGGCTTCGCCCCTCCGCGCCCGCCGACCGCACCGGGGCCGCGCGCAACACCTCGAAGGGTGGGATCCCGACTGCGCCGCCGACCTGACGCAGGCACGCCGCCGCGGCCTGCAGGGCGAGGTTCACGGCGTCCTCGCCGCTCAGTCCCCGCACTAGCCCGGCGATAAACCCTGCGTCGAAGCAATCCCCCGCGCCGGTCGGGTCGACGATGGTGTCCGCCACCGACGCTCTCCAGCCCAGGCCGCTGCCCAGGTCGAACAGGCACCCCCGCGCGCCGGTCTTCAGCACCACCTTCGAGGCGCCCCGTTGCTGCAAGCGGCGGATCATGTCCTCGGGACTGAGATCCGGGTAGATGGCCAGCAGATCGTCGTAGCTCGGCAAGACATAGTCGGCCTGCGGCAAGACCGCCTCCAGCGCCCGGCGGCGCGGGCCGTAGCCCCAGCACTCGTCCAGCACCGTGACCAGGCCGCGATGGCGCGCCGCCGCCAGGAGGCCAGCCAGGGGTTTGCCATCCATGGCCGGCAAGGCCCACAGATCCTGCGCCAGCAAGACGTCGGCCTGCAGCAGTAACTCCAGATCAAGATCGGCTGGGCAGAAGCTGAGGTTGCAGCCCGGCGTATGCACGAAGGTCCGTTCGCCGCGCGGGTGAATGCCGACAAAGGTGAACGGCGTCGTCTCCGCCGCCGAGCGCACCACGCCGCCGACCTCAACCCCGAGACCGCTCAGGTAGTCCAGCGCGGCGGTGCCGTTGGCATCCGCGCCGACCTTGGCGAACAGCCCAACCGGAATCCCGATCTGGGCCAGGGCCGCGGCGGTGTTGACCGCGCCACCGCCGGGCAGAAAGCGGATGCTGGATGCGTTCACCTGCGGGCAAATCCGCGGCTGCGGGTAACGCCGTAGGGGCCCGCAGAGGGCATCCATCACCAGGATTCCGAGGCAATGAACCCGGCGCATGGCTCAGGCCTTTCCTGCCGACCCCAGGCGCTGCATCCAGTCGGCGATGGCGGGCTCCATAGCGCGGTACGCCGCGGCGAGGTCCATCGGCGGCCAGCTCTTCGGTTGCCGCGCCCACTGCGCCAGCAGCGAGCCTTGGAACGCCCGCACCAGGTCGCTGGCCACGTTCACCTTGGCAATGCCGAGACCGATGGCGCGCCGCAGGATGTCGTCGGGGGTGCCGGAGCCGCCATGCAGGACCAGCGAGGTGTCGACCCGCCGGTGAATGGCCTCCAGCCTGGGGATGTCAAACTCTGGCAACCGGGTGTAGATGCCGTGTGCATTGCCGATGGCCACGGCCAGGGCGTCGACCCCGGTTTCGCGGACGAATTCCTCGGCGAGGGCGGGATCCGTGAGCACGGAGCCTTGTTGGCCCTCGGGGGTGCTCTCGTCGACCCGTCCCACCGCGCCCAGCTCGCCTTCCACGCTGATGCCAAGCGCGTGGGCTCGGGCCGCGACCGCCTTCAGCGCAGCGACATTATCGGCAAACGAGCGCGCCGAGAAGTCGAGCATGACGGCATCGAAGCCGGCCTCGATACAGGCCCAACAGAGCTCCAGTGTATCGCCGTGGTCGAGATGGAAAACGCTTGGCACCTGGTATTCGTGCCGAACCTCGCGGTAGAGCCTGGCCATCTGCGCCGGGCTGAGCAGGGTCAGCTCGCAGGGGCCAGCCATCAGGATAACCGGCGAGCGCAGGCGTGCGGCCGTCGAGAGCACCACGTGCATGCTCTCGGCACTCCAGACACCGAAGGAGGGTACGGCATAGCCGCCGACCCGGGCCCGCTCAAGCAACTCACGCATGGAACAGACTCCTGGCGCCAACCTCTCAGCGCGGTGCGCGGGGGCATACGCCCGCCGCAGCGAAGTGCCGCTCACCCTCCCGCGACCGGGGGTTCAACCCACCTCAGCAGCACCCCGCTAGTATGCCGCGCCGGACCCCGGCGGTCAAGGCAGCCGGTCAACGGCATTTCCACCGGATTCTGGAGAGGCGCCTGGCCTCAGGCGCGGGCGGTGGAGCCCACCGCATCTCCAGCGGTCTCATGGAGAGGCGCCTGGCCTCAGGCGCGACGCAGCACCAGGGTGAAATCGTTCTCGAGGTAGTCGTCGATGAGGGTGACGGAGAGGCCGCGCTGGGCCATGGCGGCACGGAGAGTCTCAGGATCGAAGTAGTGGCAGTGTTCATGCTTCCGGCGACAGCGGCAGTGCAGGAAGTTAGCCACGGCGATGGTCCCCGCCAGGTTGAGCAGGCGGGGCAACGCGGCCAGAGCAAAATCGTTATTATTACCCAGGCTGAGGTTAAAGACGCCCGAGCAGTAGGCCACATCGAAAGCCTGTGCGGCAAACGGCGGAGCGCTGAACACATCGGCGGCGAGGAGGCGGCGCTGCGGGCTACGGCGGCGGGCTTCGGAGAGGACGCCCAGGGTGATATCGGCGCCGACGTAGCGCACCGGGAAGCGATGTCGGTCGAGGAACGCCGCCAGGTCGGTCAGGCCGCAGCCGACGTCGAGCAGCCGGAGTTCCCGGCCGGCGGCAAAGGTCTGCCGCAACACGGCCAGCAGCACCGCAAAGCGGACCTCCTGGGCTTCACGGCTGGACCAGTCGAGGATATCATAGGTTTCGCGCTGCGGCGTGACGCGCGCCTCGTAGTGCCGTCGAATGCGATGGAGACGGTCTCCGGACATGCTTCATCCCACCTTTGGTCAGGCCCCCTCGGGAACGATCTCCGCCTGGGCCAGCATCCGGCGGTACAGCGTCTCGCCCTCCAAGGCAAGGCACCAGGGCAAGAGGGCGCCGCGGGAGTCGTAGTAGGCGACATCGAGCAAGCGCAGGAGCTGCAACACCCACTCAGCCTGGGCCTCAGCGAGGCGGCGGTCGAGGTCCTTGAGGCGTTGCCAGATGGCGGTGGCCTCGGGTCGGCGTTGCGGGTCGGCGGCGAGGCGGCGGCGTTCTGCGTCGAGCTCGGTGCGCTCGGCGCTCCAGGCCGCGAAACGCTGGCGCACGAGCGCCTCGCGTCGGCCGGGGTCACGCAGGGCCTCAAGGGTACACCGCGCCTCGGCCATGGCCGCCTCCAAGGCCGCGCCCACCTGCGCCGCGGGGGCTTCTTCGATACCCAGCGCCTGGCGCAGATAGGCGGGTGGGCGCACCAGGGTGTGGCAGCCGCGCCAGTGTTCGAGGAAGCGGAAGCGTACGCGCAGCACGGGTCGCGGGGTTTCGTCGAGCAGGCCGCGTTCGCGCAGGATGCGTTCAAAGGCATAGGCGGCAGGCATATAGAGCGAGCCCTGGTGCGGCAGGGCCAAGGTCGCGCCCTCGGGTCCCAGCCGGGCCTGGAGCACCAGGAGCAGGGCCTTCCCCGCCAGCGCGACCACGCCGTCGCGTTCCAGGTCGGCCAGGGGCAGGCGGCCGGCCGCCAGGGGCCAGCGTCGGTCGGCGGCTTCGAGGGCGCCCGTGCGCCACGCCGCCGCGCTGCGCAGCAGTCGGCCATTCTGCCGCAGGGTGACGAAGAAGGGCAGTTCGCCCTCCGACACGTGCAGCGGAGTCATCCCCGTGGCGGTCTGGTGCAAGGCGGCGTTGTAGGCGTCGGCCGCCTCGGGATAGCGTTCCAGGAAGAGTCGCAGCAGCGGGTCCGTGGCGGCCTGGTGACGCAGGGCAAAGCGCTCGGAGGTCAGCGCCAGACGGGTTGACGGTCCCAGGCTGGCCAGGAGCCAACGCCGGTAGAGTTCAGTGAGGGGCGCCTGGGGTTCACTCTCGAGGGTGCGCACCGCGAGGGAGCGCTGGCTGGCGAACCAGTCTTGCAGGCGCTGCCGGGGGCCGGGCTCAGGAAAGCGGTCAAGCAGGTCCTGACGGGCGTGGTCCAGGAGTTGCAGCACGAACGGCCCCGCCTCTGCCAGTCGCACATCGCCGATGAGGCGGTGCCAGCGCGGGTCGGCGGCGTAGCTGGACCCCACCAGTTGCCAGTTGTCCGAACCCGCCCAGCGCTCGTAGAGGCCGTCGACGCTGGTTTCGAGCAACCTGGCCAAGGCCGCCGTAGTGCGGCCGGTGTAGGGTTCGAGGGTGCGTACGTCGAGCGGCAGGCGTCCGAGCAGGTCGTGCGCAAACAGAGCTGCGCCCCAGTCCGAATGGCCGCCCCGGTAGGTGCGCTCAGGCAGCAGTGCCAGGCCGGTCTCGCCCGGCTGGGCGCCTTGCCGGCTGAAGGCGACATCGATGTCTTCGATGCAATGCACGCCCCGCAGACCGTGCGCCGCCAGGGCCTCGAGCTTCGGGATCGTGTCCCAGAGCGGGTGGCAATTCTGGTCGATGCTGATGTAGGGGGCGTCGGACATTCGGCCTTCGTCATTGATTGGGGAGCCGGCAGCGCAGTTCATGTACGAGTTCGAGCCGCAGAATCCCCGTGTAGATAGCCCGGGCGCGAGTCTCGAGGCAGACATCGACAAAGCCGCCGTCGGGCTTCACCACAAACCAGATGCGCAGGGTTTCCTCGCCGCGCACGTCGACCAGCACGGGCTCCCGGCCCGAGGTGTAGGCTTCCGGCCACTGCTGCGAGACCGCCGCGACGATGGCCGCCGCGGTCGAACCGGTGCCGCAGGCCAGCGTTTCGGCTTCCACGCCGAACTCGAAGGTACGCACTCGCAGGCGGCCGACCTCAAGGATTTGGGTGAAGTTGACATTGACTCCGCCCATGGCGGCAAAGGCCTCATGGTGCCGGAGAGCGGCGCCGCAACGGCCAACGTCCACCGGATCGACGTCGCGCACAAAGATCACGGCGTGGGGCACGCCGGTGTCGATGGTATGCACCGTCCAGGACCGGCTGCAGGCCCGTATCTTCTGGTTCAGGCGCAGGCTGTGGGGCTTGGGAACACAGACGCGGATGCGGGAGCAGTCGTCGTCATTGGGACAGGCCTGCGCCGCGCCCGCGGCGGTCAGGATATCGACCTTCGGGCCGCGGACCAGTCCCTCGGTGAGGCACCAGTAGGCAAAGCAGGCCGTGCCGTTGCCGCAGAGACGCGCCTCGGAGCCGTCGGGCTCGAGGAAGCGGGCGACGATGTCGATGCCCTGGCCGCTGCCTTGGCCAGCGGCGAAGATGACGCCATCGGCGCCGACGCAGAGCCCGCGGCGGCAGAGGGTGCGCACCACCTCGGTCAGAGCGGGCGACTTCAGTAGTGCATCGTATTCGCCCCGCGTGTTGTCGATGCAGACGAAATCGTTGCCACCCGCCGTCATCTTGGTGAACATTACCGTATCGGGCAAGAGCTTGTCCATCAGAGCGTTCACCCTCCCATCGGCGTAACGCCTGGCCACCCCGTGCGGCCGGGTCACACCACCCTAGACCCAGGCGGTCGGCTCTGGTTGCGGACGCACCACGACGCTCGGCCGCCGCCAGGCTCAGCGCGGCGGGCGCCGAGCACGGCCGGGACGCTGGCCGTGCCGGGCTGCGGTGGTCGGCACCTCGACCCGTTCAAACAGCACCAGAATGCGGTTCGGATCGGTCTCGTCCAGCGCGATCTGCATTTCCTGCACCAGTTCGAAACCAAAATGCGCGGCGCTGGCCAGGGCCGCCTGACGCTCCTGTTCCGCGAACGAGGGGCCCTTGAGCAGCAGCAGGAAACCGTCAGGCCGGACCAGCGCGTCAGCTTCGGCGAGCACATCCTCGGCCGGCCCGACAGCGCGGGCCGTCACCAAGGCGCAAGCGCGGGCCAGGTCCGGCCGCGCATGGGCTGCCTCCCGCCCGCGGAAGGCGGCGGCCTCGGCGTCGCGGCAAGGCGTCAGCCGAATGGCCTCAGCCAGAAAGGCCGCTTTTTTGCCGCGGCTGTCCAGGAGCACCCAGTGCCGGTCGGGCAGCCAGGTCAGCAGCGGCAGGCCCGGGTAACCGCCCCCCGACCCCAGGTCCAGACAAAGGTCCCCCGGCGCGGTCAGTTCGGTGGCGGGCGCCAAGGCCGTAAGCGAATCGAAGACGTGGAACTTGAGGTACTCGGCGGGGGTGGTCAGCCGGGTCAGGTTCAACCAGCTATTGACCCCGATAAGGTGGCTGTAGAGCGCCTCGAGGACCTGATGCTGCGCCTCGTCCACCGTAATCTCGAGGTCCGCACAGGCGGTGAGAAACCACTGCCAGGGCTCGCCGTCGAGCGCCAGGCGCGGGTAGGCCTCGGGCTTCAGCAATTCGGGGTCCAGCTCTCGCGGGTTCATGTCTTCGCCTGGTTCAGCGGCGATACCGTGTGCAAGCGCAGTTCGGGGTGCTTTTCCTGGAAGTAGGTCACACTCCAGGCATCGGGGAAGAGCAGCACGACCGCGTCCGAGATATCCGTAGCCAGGCGCACATTGGCGCCCAGGTACCCATCGCCAAAGGCGGCGCTGTCTGTACCCGGATCCAGCCAGCGGATCTCGTGATAGGGGGCATTTTCGAGGCGGGATTCTGCGCCGTACTCGCTCTCGAGGCGGTAGCGCACCACATCGAACTGCAACTGGCCCACGGCCCCGAGCAGTGGCACGCGCTGCTGGCCCTGGCCGACCTGGAAGACCTGGATCACCCCCTCATCCAGCAACTGATCCAGCCCGGCGCGAAACTGCTTGTACTTCGAGGGCGAGGGATTGTGCAGGTAAGCGAAGACCTCGGGGGCAAAGCGCGGAATCTCGCGGAACAGCAGTCCGGGGATGGTGGTAAAGGTATCGCCAATGCGGAAGCCGCCGTGGCTGACCAGGCCGACGATGTCGCCCGGGTAAGCGCGCTCGACGCTCTCGCGCTCCTGGCCGAAAAGCCGTTGCGGATAGGAGAGGCGCAGCGGCCGACCGTCGCGCGGGTTGGGCACCACCATGTCCTTCTCGAAGACGCCGGAACAGACGCGGATGAAGGCCAGGCTGTCGCGGTGGTTCGGATTCATGTTCGCCTGCACCTTGAAGACGAAACCCGAGAACTCGGGCCGCCCCGGCTCGATCGGCCCCAGGGGCGACGGCCGGGCGCAGGGCGGGATGGCGTGCTGCACGAAGTAATCCAGCAGCAACTGCACCCCAAAGTTATTCATGGCGCTGCCGAAGAACACCGGCGTCAGCTCCCCGGCGCGAACCTGCGCGTCATCGAACTGCGCCCCGGCGCCCGCCAGCAGGTCCAGGTGGCCCAGCCACTCGCCGTAGCGGTCCGGGTGAATCATGTCCGCGATGCGCGGGTCGGTCGCCCCGGTCACCTCGACCATGGCCCGCGTGCTGCCCTTGGCGACGCTCTCGAACAGGTGCAACTGGTGCGTCAGGCGGTCGTAGACGCCGCGGAAGTCAGGGCCGTCGCCCAGCGGCCAGGTCACCGGATAGGCATGAATCCCGAGCACGTTTTCCAGTTCATCGATCAGGGCCAGGGGATCCCTCGCCGGCCGGTCCATCTTGTTGACAAAGGTGAAAATGGGGATTCGACGCAACCGGCAGATCTCAAAGAGCTTACGGGTGCGCTCCTCGATGCCTTTGCCAGCGTCGATGACCATGACCACGCTGTCCACCGCGGTCAAGACCCGGTAGGTGTCCTCGCTGAAGTCGCGGTGTCCGGGCGTATCGAGCAGGTTCACCACGTAGCCGCCGTAGTCGAACTGCAATACGGTGGACGAGACCGAGATCCCGCGCTCCTGTTCGAGCTTCATCCAGTCCGACGTGGTGGCGCGCTGATTTCGCCGCGAGCGCACCGACCCGGCAAGCTGCACCGCGCCGCCATAGAGCAACAGCTTCTCGGTGAGCGTGGTCTTCCCGGCGTCCGGGTGGGAAATGATGGCGAACGTCCGCCGCCGCTGAATCTCTCGAAGCAGGTCGTCGTTCATGGGTGTGTCGTGCCGACTCTGGGCTTAGAGGACCACTCAGGCGCGGTCAGATAAGGCCGCCCGGCGCCGCCAAAGCATCCCCACGGGGAAGGCCCACACTATAGCCTCGGCAACGCCGCGGGCAACCCGGTTTCGGCGTCAGGGCAGGGCTGTTACAAGAAAGAGCCCCCGCTAGATCTGGCAGGCGACTGCCATGATGCAGCTTGCCGCCCTGGAGCCCGCGATGCCCAGCCCGTTTCGGGCGGGTTCGCGGTATCCCGCCGCCGCCCTGGAGCCCGCGATGCCCAGCCCGTTTCGGGC
>CAIZKT010000168.1:0-6949 GCA_903933565.1 uncultured Victivallales bacterium
AGCGCGCGGCCACTGCCCACGAGGCCGTGGGCGGTCCAAAGAGATGGAGCGGCCGCGGCGCGCGGCCACTGCCCGGGCGGCCCCGGGCGGTCCAAAGAGATGGAGCGGCCGCAGCGCGCGGCCACTGCCCACGAGGCCGTGCGTAGTCTGCAAGGAGGTCCGATGACATCACGTCTGCACTTGCTCGCTGCCCTGCTTTCGGTTGCGGCTCTGGCGCAAGCCGCCGAACCCGTGGTTCCGAACGCCGGAATGGAGGAGGGTGACAGCGCGCCGACGGGCTGGACCGCCGGATCCGGGGAAGGCGGTACCGGCGAGTTCGCCTGGGTGGACACGCCTGTCCATGGAGGGCGCAAGGCCTTCCGCGTTAAGAAGATCGGCAGTGTCGGTCACACGCTTCTGAGTGGCGGGATGGTGTCCGTCGAGGCGGGCCAGACGGTGCAGGTTTCGGCCTGGGTCTACCCAAGCGCGAATGTCCGGCGCGGGGTCTACTTTATGATCAGCCAGTACCGGGCAGACAGCGACGAATGGCAGTTACCAAACACCTTCGGCTCGACCACGGCACCGCTGCTCGGCGGCCAGTGGCAGCCGCTCACGGTGGCGGTGAGCATGCGGCCGGGCAACACTCGCCTGCGCCTCCAGTGCGTCCAGGCCTTCGGACCCTCTGACATCGTCTGGGATGACTTAGCGGTGGCCACGGCCGGAGCAGAGGCCAAACCGCGTTATGAGCCGCCGACGAAGGAACCCCTCCCCGACCTCGCGGCTGCCAAGGCTGTCGTGGCGGCGCGGCAACGGGCGCAGGTGCTCATCGATCGCAGCCAGGGGCGACCCCGGCTGAGCCTGGATGGCCGCCCCGTGCCCTGGGCCTTCTACGTCAGTCCCTTCTGGAACCCCAACGACGCGCAAATCGCGGACTTCCGTAAGGCCGGCGTGCGCGTGTACCTCGTCCCGCTGGTGCTTGGCTGGCAGGTCTACGGCGAGCGCGGCCCCTGGCGCGGCGCCGGAAAGTACGATTTTGCCGAGGTCGACGAACTGCTCTGGCGCGTGCTTCGTGTCGACCCCGAGGGCTATGTGCTGTTCTACCTGGGCTGCGATCCCTACCGCGACTGGGGCGCCGATAACCCCGACGAGGTCACCTGCGACCAGAATGGCCTCAAGGCGATCGGGCAAATGCACCCAAAGCGCTGGGGTGACGACCCGAAGCCACCCGAGCGCTTCGCCCCGTCGCTGGTATCCCACAAGCTGCGCCGTGACACGGCCGAGACGTTGCGGCGACTGGCCCAGCATGTCGAGGCCAGCGAGCCGGGCAAGGCCGTGATTGGCTACCACGTCGCCGGCTCGAATGACGGTCAGTGGTTCCAATGGGTCAAGCTGGATCCGCAAGATCTGCACCTGGCTGATTACTGCCCGGGGGCCCAGGCGAGCTTCCGCGACTGGTTACAGCGCCGCTACGGCAACGATCTCGATTCCTTCCGGCGCGCCTGGAAGCGGCCGGATCTCGCCTTCCAGACAGCCCGCGTACCCGGCGCCGACCGATACTGGGCCGGCAGCGGCATCCTGGACGCGGCGCAACAGGACATCGCCGATGCCACGCGCTTCTACAGCGAGGGCGTCGCCGAGACGGTCATCGAGCTGGCCGGCACCCTCAAGCAGGCCACGCCGCGACCCATCCTGTGCGGCACCTACTACGAGGACATCACCTGCAACTCCGGCAACCACATTGCCCTCGGCCGCTTGCTCGATTCCGACGCCCTTGACTTCCTCGCCGGACCGGCCGCCTACGCCATCCGCATGCCGGGCTGCTCCGGCGCCGTGCGCTCGGTGTTCGCCTCTACCCTCCTGCACGGTAAGACCTTCCTCACCGAACAGGATTGGCGCTCCTGGCACTCGAGTCCCGACAGCCCCGAGAAGAACTTCAGTGGGGGCCGGGCAGAGACCGGCGCGGCACACAACGCCATGGTGCGGCGCGAATGCGGCATGATGCTGGCTTTCGGCCTGGGCACCTGGTGGTACGACATGAGCGGCGGTTGGTTCCGCGATGACCAGATCATGGGTGGGATCGCCGAAGCCCTGGGCGCCTTCCGCCGCGACCTGGCCGTGACGGCGGTGCCGCATGCCGATCTGGCCGTGATCGTCAGCGAGGAAGCCAACGACTGGATCGCGCCGCCCCAGGCCGGCGCCTATCGCTATGATGGCATCGTCAAGCAGATCGAGGAGCTGAACGTGGCCGGGGTACCTTACCGGCTCTATCTGCAGTCCGACCTGGGTCGCGCGACGCTACCGCCGCACCGTGCCTACCTGTTCCTCAACCCGTATGCGCTCAGCGCGACGCAACGCCAGGCGATCGCCGAACTCAAGCGCGACGGTCGGCTGCTGGCCTTTGTGCATGCCCCTGGCGTGGTCGGCGCCGCCGATCCGGCGGCTGCGATTGCAGCGATCACCGGGATGGCCGTCGAGCGCCTGCCAGACCGTGAACGCCTGACCACTACCACCCGCCCTGGCGACCACGAACTTATTCGGCAACTCGAGGCTGGCCTGAACTACGCCGGCGGCATCAGCGGTTCGGCCTACGCCGTCACGGACCCGGCTGCCACGGCCTTGGGGGGCTATGCGGAAACGTCGGCGGTGGCCGCGGCAGCGCGGGACTTCGGCACCTGGAAGTCGGTGTTCATCGGCAGCCCGGGGATCACGGCCGAGTTCGCCCAGCGGCTGGCGCGCTGGGCGGGGTGCTGGTGGGTGGCGGAACCCGGCGACGCCGTCTATGCCAGCGACCAGATCCTCACGATCCACGCCCTCTTCCCGGGTCACAAGAGCCTGCGCCTACGCCAGGCATCGCGAGTGACCGACCTGACCTCGGGCCAGGTGATCGCGGCGAGTGCCGCCACGGTTGAGCTGGAGATGCAACGCGGCGAGACGCGCTGGTTCTGGCTGGAACGTCCAGCGCCCTGAAGCGGGCGCAAGGGAGACCTGAGATGACCGTCAAACAGAAGCCCCACAATCCGCCTCAAGGCGCGCAACGCCTGCCGCTGGCGAAGCTGCACGCCTGGGAGGCCCTCGGCTACGGCATGTTCATTCATCGAGGAGTCTGGCCGTGACAAACCACCTTCGCTTCGCCGCGTGTGTGTCCTTGGCAACCTGGCTGGGCGGCGCCTGTCCGGCCGCCGACACCGACGTCCTGCGCTTGGCTGAGGGAGCGCGGACCCCGTATGTGATCGCTCTGGCCGCGGACGCTACGCCGCCCGAGCGCACCGCCGCCGCGGAGTTGTCAGCCTACCTCAAGAAGATCACGAGTGCGGAGTTCACCATCGTGACCCCGGAGCAGGCCGCGGGCAGACCGATGATCGCGGTCGGGCCGGGCGCGACGGGAGCCAGCCTGGGGCTTGACCTCGGCACGCTGGGCTCCGAGGAGTGGCTGGTGCGCAGCTCCGGCCAGCACCTGTACCTGGTCGGCGGGCGACCGCGCGGCACGCTCTACGCGGCCTATCACTTCCTGGAGGATGTGCTGGGCGTGCATTGGTGGAACCCCTGGGAGGAAACGGTTCCCAGCCAACCCACGCTGACGCTTGGAACGCTGAATCTGCAGGGCCGACCGACCTTCCGCTATCGCGACATTTATATGCTGTACGGGCAGGATGGCGGGCGTTTTGCGGCGCGCAACCGCCTGAACCGCGACGGCGACAGCGCGATCACCAGCGACTACGGCGGCACGCTGGCCTACGGACCGCCGTACCATGTGCATACCTTCTTCCTCTACTTCCCGCCCAAGGAGCATTTTGCGGCCCATCCGGAGTGGTATTCGCTCATCGACGGCAAACGGGTCGGCGAGGGCGCGCAGCTCTGCCTTACCAACCCCGAGCTACGCCAGGCCTTCCTGGCCAAACTGCGTGACTTCATCGCCACCTCCTGGGCCGCGGCGAAGACCGCGAATCTGCCGCCGCCGCTGGTCTTCAGCGTCTCTCAGAACGACTGGGCGAACCCGTGCCAGTGCGAGGGCTGCCAGGCGATCGCCAAGGCCGAGGGGTCCGAAGCCGGACCGCTGCTGGATTTCGTCAACTTCATGGCGGCTGGCATCAAGGAGCAGTACCCCGCAGTCTACCTCGACACCCTGGCCTACCAATACACCCAGAAGGCCCCCAAGACCCTGACCTGCCTCGACAACGTGATCATCCGCCTGTGCGACACCGAAGCCGATATGCTCAAGCCCATCACCGCGCCGCAGAATCAGGCCTTCCATGACCACCTGCTGAGCTGGGGAAAAGTCTGCCGCAACCTGCGCATCTGGGACTATGCAGTGACCTACGCCAACCCCAACGGCATGCCGCTGCCCACCGCCCACACCTATGGGCCGGATTACCGCTTCTATGCCGCCAACCAGGTCGAGGGCGTGTTCACCGAACTGGAATACCCGCTCATCGCCGACCTGCGGGACTTCAAGATCTGGATGATGATGAAGACGCTCGAAAACGCCGAGGCTGACTACGATACGCTCACCGACATCTTCATGGATGGCCACTACGGGCCGGCTGGCAAGCTAATCAAAGCCTACCTGAGGGACTTGGAGGCAGAGGCCCAGACGCGCCAGAGCACCAGCACCTGCTGGCAGGGCTCGCCCGCTCGGCTGAGCTACATCAACCTCGCCTTCGTCACCCGGGCCCAGAAGCGGTTCGACGAGGCGGAGTTGGCGGTCCAGGCGGACGCGGAGCGGTCGCGGCGGGTGCGTTTCGCCAGACTGCCCTTGGATCGGGCCACGATCGCGGCCTACGCGAAGCTGATGAGCGAGTGGCTGGCCGAGCACGATGGCCCAGACGCCTTCCCGCTGGACCGCGAGGCGGTCGGCGCCCGGGCCCTCGCCACCTGGCAGGCTCAGATTGACCAGCGCCTCGCCGAACCCCAGCGCGCCAAGGAGAAGCTGGTGGCCGAGGGCGAGATCAAGCGCTTCGCCATGGTGCCAGGCACGGTGAACCTGCCCGAGAAGTTCCGCCATCTGCCCCGCGGCACGGTCTACGACTACACTGCCCTTATGACCCGCAACTGGAACAACCTCGTGAAGGTCGTCCAGGACCCGGAGGCCGAGAGTGGCATCACCAACCGCCTGGACCTGACCGGCGCCGAGGTGACCAACCCAGAGAAGTACGTGCTGCCCATGCCTTGGGGACTGTACGGCACCATCAACAAGAAGTTCGTGAACGGCGCGCCCATCAAGGCGGAAGACATCCCCGGTCCCGGATACCACTGGTACCAGATGGGCACCTTCCCGGTGGAGCCCGGCTACTACCTGTACTTCTTCTGGAGCTGGATCATCCAACTCGACGTGGATAATGTCTTCGACCCCGTCAAGCCGGACCAGACGTTCGAGGTCTGGGCTCGCATCCGCTTCGAGGGCCCGCGGTTCCCCCAGGCGAAGGCCGACGACAAGGACGCTATCTGCGTTGAGCGCATCGTCCTGGTGAGGACGAACTAGGCCCCAGGCGCCACGGCAAGGGGGCACGCAAGAAGCGTTCGGGGGACTCTTGAAAGCGCGCCAGCGGGGGGGGCCGGTTAAGTCAGGGCGCTGACGCATCCTCTGGCCCGGGCTCGGCGCCGACGCCCAGCACCCGGTTCACCGCTGCCATCAGCTTTTCCCGCGACACCGGCTTGATCAGATACTGGTCGGCGAAGCCCTGCAGCGCTTCCTGTTTGGTCTCCAGCGTATCGTCGCCGGTCAGCATGATTACGGGGATGAACTTAGTCTTGCGGTCGGCGCCGAGCTTCTCCAGAACCGTCAGGCCATCCATGCCGGGCATATTGACGTCCAGCAGGATCAGGTCCGGCTTTTCCTTGGCCGCCAGGCGCAGGCCGTCCTTGCCTTCATGCGCCATCAAGACCTGGTGCGGAATGGCGTCTGCCTCGATGATACGCCGCACCACCCGGCAAATCGAAACCTCGTCATCGATCAGAAGTATCCGCGCCATGATGCTCAATTCCCTAGGTCACCCGGCCGACCGTGAGAGCGGCAGACCACCAAACCGTTCAACGTTCCAAGGTACAGGCGGGCGCGCTTCGATGCAAGCGCCGACAATTTGATCTTCAGGGTGCTTGCATAACCGGTGGCTGCCATGGTATTGTGCGCGGCTGTGTCACGGAAACAGCAGCCAACCGCAGGAGACCACTCAGTGCGCTTTAACCGCCGTTTCTTCACCCTCATCGAACTGCTGGTTGTCATCGCCATCATCGCCATTCTCGCCGCCATGCTGCTCCCGGCACTGGCCCAGGCGCGGGAGAAGGCCCGCGCCAGCTCCTGCGCCAACAACCTTAAGCAACTTGGCGTCGCGGTCGCCATGTACACGGACGAAAACGCCGAGAATTACCCCAAGTGCTACATGAGTTCGACCGACACCATCCTGCGCTGGTACTACATGTCGGCAGCGAATCCCGGGGTTCTGTACCCCTACTACAGCAACAAAGAGACGCTGTTGTGTCCGAACGAAGGCTGCTATGCCCCGAACACCAACATCATGCGGTTGGCCAACATCGGCACCACCCTGGGCCAGGTGAAGTCGCCCGCCGGGACGATCTGCCTGGCGGACGTCACCTGGTGGGGTGGCGATGTCTATACGGGCCGCGGCGGGACCTTCTCCTACGGTCAGAATCAGCACAAGTGGTCGGATCGTTTCATCTACATCGCCGGCGGCTGCTCGGGTGGCGGCGTGATCACGCCGCGGCATAGCGGTCAGGCCAACATCCTCTTCTGCGACGGCCATGTCGACCGCCTGCACCCGCAGCGTTGCGAATCTCCCGAAGATATGTGGGACTTACTCTGAAGAATAGGCCTTGGGCGCAGGTCAGCTCCGTAGGGGTTTCGGTTTCGATCGTCTCCGCGTCCGGCGAGCAGAACGGGTCACGTGACTCTTGGGGGAGACTTCCGGCGGGACTGGTCGCGAATGCCAGACGCCGCGGAGCGCTGAAAGCGCGG
>CAIZKT010000169.1:0-2913 GCA_903933565.1 uncultured Victivallales bacterium
GGCGGCCTGGCTGCAGGAGGCCGTGCTCGTCTACAACGTCGCCCTGCCGCAAGAGAAGTTCGACTTTGTCTGGGACTGGCCCTCCAGCGAGCCGATTGACGCGGTCAAGGATGCCGAGGCGGATATCATGCGCCTGGCCGCGAACCTGACCACCTACGCCAAGGTCTATGCCAAGCAGGGCGAAGATTACCTATCGGCCCTGCAACAGCGCGCCCGCGAAGAGGCCATGCTCAAAGAGCTCGGCCTGCAGCCCGCCCAGGTGGCGCCCATGGTCCCCAAGGCCGGCGAAGAGACCCCGCCGCCGGCCAAAGAGGAAGCCAAGGCCGCATCTCCAACACGCCGCCGCCGGGTGCGAGAGGATGGTGACGCATGACGATCACCGTCCAGGCCGAACGCCGGACCGCCCTGCTCGCGTCCCCCTCGGTCTTTGCCATGGGTGAGGCCATGCCCGTAACGATCCAGGGGGTGGATGCTGATGGCGCCACCCTGGAACTGGCGCTGCTCTCCACCTCGGGCACGACGCTGGCGCGCTGCACCGCCTGGACCGGCGACGCCACGGCCGGCTTCTGCGGCACGCTCGACCTGCGCACGCTGGCGGCCGAAGCCCTCTTCGCCGGCAAGCGCCCGGATGACCGGCAGCCGGTCATCGTGACCGCGGGTGACAAGACCCGCCTCTGGTTCGTGCAGGTCGTGGAGTTGCTCAACAACCCGCTGCGCACCCCGCCCTCGGCCCCCGACCCGGCCAGGCACTACCTCTGCACCGAGGAGTTCTCTACGCTCGGCACGCTCTCCGACGACCCCATGCCGCAGGAGATTGTCTACCTTCTGAAGGCCATCCGGGAAAGGCTCGCACCATGAAACCGCATATCGTCATCCTTGCCGCCCTGTTGTTGACCGGTGTCAGCGCCTGCCGCGCGCAATCCACCAACCTCGGCAGCATCCACCTCTCCACACCGGTGGTTACCAACGAGCAGGATCTGGTCGCCCTCGGCGCACTGGCAGCCAGCGGCACAACCTGGCGTGCCGAATGGCAGCAGGTGGCCGGCGCAGCGGCCGGATCCAGTGCGGAGGTGGTCCGGGCGGCGCTGGGGGGGTATAGCCCGCTGCCGCCCAACAGCAAGGACACCGTGTACGCCATGAAGAATCGTGCCTGGACGGCCATTCGATCCCAAACCGAAACGATGAGCGATGTTGCGAACTATGTTGCCGGGCTCTACCCGCTCTGGCGGGCGGAGTGGCAGACGCCTGGCGACAGGATTGTGCAGCCGGATACGAATGCGTGGGTGACCGTTTCCAACGCGGGTGCCACCTTGTGGCGCGTGGAGCGGGGCGCGACCGGTGGGAAGCTGGAGGTGGTGGCGACAGGCGGGGACGGCTACGTTGGCCCGCCGGTGGGGTCCATCTTCAGCAATCGGGTGGACGTGCCTGAGCATTCGGAGTGGATCTGCGGCACCGAGTGGCAGGTGTGGTTGGATACGGACGAGGGGGTCCCGATCTGGAAGGTTGTCCACCTGGCCCCCGACTGGCACCAGTGGCGCTATGGGGGACTCGCGCTGCCCGGCGTGCTCGAGCCCTATACCGGCACCGGCTGGCTGACGCTGCACTGGGCCATGGGCACAAACTCCTATCCGCTGGCGTGCATGGCGGACCTGCCGGACTTGACGCCCTACTACCCCCGTTCCAATCCGGACAACTTCGCGACCGAGGACAAGGTTAACGATATCTGCTATGCGCTGATTGAAGAAGTGCATGTGGCGGCGGGCGACCCGCATGGCGATCGCGCCTATGCGCAGGCGCAAATAGCCGCCACCGCCCTGCTACCCAACGCCATCTCCGGCACCGACCCCCTCGGCACGGTTGTTCTCGATGGCCAGGTGACGGCCGTGGGACACGCCCGCCCCTGGGAGCATACCACCACCAACGAGATCGCCTACGGTTTCTACGCCATCGGCTCGCCCGGCACGTCGCTCGTGGTCCGGATCAACGAGGCGCAGACCCTCACGCAGATCGTGGCCCGCTGCGACATCGGCGCGGCCACGGCCACGGTCTTCGCTGTCTCGACCTGGAGCAATGCATGGTCCACCGCCAAGCCGGTCGCCGACGTGCTGGTCTCGACCATGCCGTCGCTCACAGATGTCTCTGCCACTCTGCAGGCCAATGGCGGCTGGGCCATTGCCTTCACGAATGGCAGTGCGGCCGTAACCAACGGAACTATCCAGCTTCGGACGGTGAACCTATGAAGAAAATCTACTCCCTTGTTCTCGGCATGACGGTCATGGCCTGCGCGGGTGCCACGCACTATGGCTGCCGCCTTGCATCGCTGCCGTATGTGCCACCCCCGGCCGTGGTCACCGATGTCCCCACGCCCTTTGCCCTGGGCGGGGATGTCACCACGAACGACGTCTTCGAGATCCATACCTTCACCAACAGCGGCACGCTCGAGGTCCTGGCCGGCGGAAACATGGATGTCCTGCTGATCGGCGGCGGAGGGGGTGGCGGGTGCGGCTACTACGCCGGCGGCGGTGGCGGTGCGGGGGGCGTGGTGGTGCAATACGCCACGAATGTTGCGCCGGGCTCGTATCCCGTGATTGTGGGGGAGGGCGGAGGCGGCGGCATTTACGGGCAGGTTGACCCCGGCACCCCCTGGTGGAGCGGGGGGACGGGGAAGGTCTCGAGCGTCTTCAACATCGCGGCGCTGGGGGGCGGCTATGGGGCATCGGCCGGCGGCACGCCGCGCGAAGGGGGGAGCGGCGGAAGCGGCGGCGGCAGTTCTATCAGCGCCGCCTGTGGGTTGGGGTGCCAGGCCAGCTTCACCGGAAACAGGCCCGGTCGGTGGGGGTTCGGCATGAATGGCGCCACAGGTACGCCGGGCGGCGCATACTGGGGTGGTTCCGGTGGCGGCGCTGGCGCCAA
>CAIZKT010000170.1:0-39579 GCA_903933565.1 uncultured Victivallales bacterium
CAGTCCAGCCTGTGAAAGTGTACCCGGTCACAGCCGGTGCCGTCAACGACACGCTCGCGCCGTTGGCGATGCCGGCCTTGGTGTAAGGGGTGGTGCCGCCCTGGCCGGTGGTGCTGGTGATCGCAACGCCGCTTGCTCCGGATGAGTTCACTGTCAGGGTCCGCGTGATCACCACGTAGTTGGCCGTCACCGTCTTGTCAGCATCCATCGTCAGGGTGATGGCGGGGTTGGACGAAGTCAGTGCGCCAGTCCAACCGCTGAAGGTGTAACCGGTTACCGTCGGAGCCGTCAGCGATACGCTCGCGCCGGTGGCAATGCCGGTCTTGGTGAAAGGGGTGGTACCGCCGTGACCGGTAGAACTCGTGATAGCAACGCCGGACGCCCCGGAGGAGTTCACGGTAAGGGTGTAGGTGGTGGACTGAGGCGTCCACTGCACTTGGTCAATCCATGCGCAGTCGGATCCACTGTCTACAGATCCGTCCTTGACATACTCCCATTTCAGGGTCTGCGTTCCTGCCGGTACGGAATAACTGCGCTGTGCCCAATCTGAATCCCCGGAAATAGACAGAGGCGCGTCACCTCCAATGTAGAAGCGCAGGATGTCCCAACCCCCCTCCGATGACACCTTAGACCAAAAACTGATCGTTCCCGGCCCTGATACCGTCGTCTCCATCGAACTCTGCTGAACGTGAGTGATGGCACCGGATCGCGCCGCATCTACGCTGTCATGTGTGACGGCTGCCTGGCCGAACCAATTAGCGTTACCCCCCGTCGTCCAGGGAAGGGACGGAGCATCCAGCGCATCGCCCAACGAAATCGCCCCCGTCGTCCACTTCGCGTAAAGCGTGACGGCCGCATTGGCGGTGTAGCTCCCGCCCGCAGCGTAATCCGTGCCTGAGCCATTAGCGGCGGTGTTCCAGCCGGCGAAGGCAGAGCCGGTCTTCGCCAGATTGCCGCTGTTGGACGCCAGCGTCAGCGTCACGCCCTGCGTCTTGGTCTGCGAACCCGGAACCGTGCCGCTGGTCGCGCCATTGGCGTCGTAGCTCACCGTGTACCCCGGATTCGCCCCCCCAATCACGTTAAGGTACTCATCCGCTATCCAGCCATGCGTTATGCTCGCATCTGACCAGTCAATGAAGCATTCACGCCACGTATAGCCGTCGGCGTCCTGCGTGCTCCCGGTAGCAGCATAGCGCTTTCCATCGGTTGTCTTCGTTAACTCCGCGGTGCTGAGACCAGGGACGGCACGGATCGCCAAACGATTCGGGAAGACTCCCTTCACTTCTAGCTGTACCGCTGATGTGTCGATGTTGACGTCCGCAGCAGGAATCCACCCATCCCAATGGGCATCTATCACTGCCAGGTTCTGCTGCTTGGTTCCTTTGCCGCTAAGGAAAACCAAGTAGTAGCCGTTTACCAGGTCATACGCGACGAACTTCTGACCAATGGATACAGTCGCGATTGGAGGCGATCCTGCCAAGGGGAGGGTGGTCAGCGAAGAAGCGTTCTTGACAGCGACTACCCTGTAGTCTGGAGCGCGCCCAAGGGACGCCATCATCTTCGCCCAGTTCCAGTATGTACCAGGGTCGTAGTGAGATGACGCACCGCCCCAGTTGCTTGTTGGTGGATATGGAATGCCTGTCTTGGGGTTTGTGCCACCCGGACTGGGAACTTGGTTATGTCCGAAAACATGAGCTCGATCCAGCGTAATGCCGTACTGCGTGGAGAGCCAGCCAATCAGCGAGACCAAGGCGTCAGACTGGGCCGTTGTCTGCCATGCTAGTGGAACTCCGGTGCTCGATCCTCCCGCATAGCCCTCCAACTCGATGCCGATGCTACGCCTGTTATAAGCAAGGTTGCCACAATGGTAAGCCGTGTTGGCATCACGCACGATCTGCCAGATCACACCATCTGAGCCGACGATGTAATGGGCGCTCGCCTCCTCCCCCGACGTAATGAAGCGGTTCCTTGCGCTGTCGGGGGTTCCTTGGATAGTGTGGATGACAATCGAGTCAAGGGTCACACCACCACGCCCGTTTTTGTCGTAGTTGCCTTCTGCGGCGTCCCCTTTCCATATAGCATTGGGATAGTCTGTCGTCCCTGTCGTAGTTCCAGCCTGCGTGACCGACACCGTTCTTGTCAGTGTTCCAGATGTGAAGGTAACGGTGGCCGTGCGGGAGGAAGTTGCCGCGTTGCTCGCCGCCGTCAGTGTGGTAGCAATGCCCGTGCCGGATGTCGTGGAGAGTGTCAGCCAAGCCTGGTTACTGGATGCAGACCATGACCCATTGCAGGTTACAGTTACCTGCTGGCTGCCACCTGTCGCCGACGGAGCCCAAGTGGTTGGGGAGACGCTGAGCGTAGGCGTAACGGCAGTCGTTGCAAATGTCACCACATTGACAGATTCTGCGCTTGACCACCCCGCGCTGTTCTGACCATATGCACGGTACTTGTAACTCGTACTTGGGGCGAGGCCAGCTACAGTGCCGCTAAAATTATTCCCGGAAACACTAACACTCCCGGTAACGCCGTAATCAACACCATTGGTTCCCGTCCCCCAAGTTCCCGACGCCTTCGCCCATTCGAACTTGGCAGCCGTCACCGTTCCGCCACCAGTATCGGTCACCTGACCCCTGAGTGTTGCTGATGTATTTCCGAGATCAGTGACACTCAAAGTAGAAACCGTAGGAGCTACAATAGTAACCCCTTGTACTATAAAATCTGGGTTTGACTCCAGGACCCAGCCTGTGGCCTGTCCGACACTGTTTACAGCCCTAAGAGCCCATCCGTAGTTTCCAGGAACTAGACCTGTTACTGTAGTAGTCTTCGCCACCGATCCACTAGCATAATAGCTACTTACATAATTCGCCTGTCGGGTGAAAGAGGCGGGCAACTTACGTAATTCGACCTCGATTCTGACCGTATATCCTAGCCCGGCATCATCACTAACACTCGCACCGAAAAGAACCCCTTTTCCCTGAGGAATAGAATCTCCAGTTACGATTGGTGCTCCTGTATCTGCACGGTATTGTCTTACGAGAGTCGCATGCGGAAAGGCCCACACACCTTGCGCGACGCCGAGCATGGCGAGCGCGGTGAGCAGGGGAATGGGTAGGAAGCGGCGGCGATGGACTTGGCCAGGATGTGGGCTCGAACTTCCTGAGTCAAGTGTCCGCGTCGGCCTCGTGGTAGTCGGATTCACAATTCCTCCTCGCGTTCCCATGGATATTTCTCGCGTTGCACCTGACAGCACCAGCTCGGCAACCAGCGTTCTGCCTCTCATCGCCAGCCCCCCTTCTTCGTGATGCGGGCCATCGTCCGTCCCGAACCCTGACCTCCCAGTATCTGCCTTCTCATAGCGAACGCTTCCTCATGGACAATGCTCACAGGACCCCGGCGGCGAGGCAGGAGGTCCGCTGGGACTGGGGATGGATTTGCCCAAAAAAAAGAGGGGCGCGACCTTCCGCCCATGTCCTATCTGAGGGACCGCCAAGCCCCATCGACCGAGCATAAACCAGAAGGCGCGCCCCGAGGGGCGCGTCTCTGGCAGGTCACTCGGTCGACTCGAAACTTGGCGGTTTTCAGATAGGACGAATCCTGCCGCAACGCGAAAATCAGTTGTCAGTGATCAGTTGTCAGTGATCAGTTGCCCGTAGTCAGTTGGGTCTCCTTCTGAACGGAACAATGCAGGTCATCCGGGCCGGCCGCGGTTGGTCAGGCTCGGGTTGGACGTTTCGCGATATCGGAAGATTTCGACTCGGCAACACTGCTTACTGCCTCCCCACTCATCAAGGGCGTCAGGGTGTCCTGCGTTCTGCTTCTGCCGACGCAGTTACCCACAGAGCCGCAGGTTTTGCCTCTCAACGGTTACTGACAGTACCCCGGCGCGCCATAGAGTCAAGCGGTGATCGAACAATAGAGCACCACGGAACGTCTGACTCAGCTCCTGCCGCGCCAAACCCGATGCTCTGCCGCTCCTTCCGTAGCGGCTGCTCGTCATCGGCGCACCGGCGCAGGATGGCGTCGGTGATCGTCTGTCCATCGGTCGCCGCCTCGAACGCGGTCCGCAGGAGGACGTTCCTGATCGTCCCGCCGGTGAAGCTGCTGTAGTCCGAAGCCAGCCTGCTGAAGTCCTCGGACACGGTAGCCGCGAGTTCGGCCTGCGGAAGCCAGGCCAGGCGCACGATCCCCACCCGTGTAGCGAGGGCCAGATACCCACCCATGCTGCTACGTTTCTCGTTCTGTTGGGCTGTGCGGGGCGATTGCCGGTCGCCAGCCAAGCCGGCGACCGGGGTCGGGTACTGGCACCCCCGACCTACTTGCCCATCGGCAACCGAGGCTGCGGCCAGAAACGTAGCAGCATTGAGACACCCACCCCCTATCTCCTATGAGAGGCTTTTGCAGAACCCTCGGCTCGTGGGCGCCGTACCTGGGGATACCGCGAACCCGCCCGGAACGGGCGATGGCATCGCGGGCTCCAAGGCCAGACGCGGGGTTCTGCGAGAGCCGCAAGGTGACGGCTCGCGGGGGCCGTACCTGGGGATACCGCGAACCCGCCCGGAACGGGCGCTGGCATCGCGGGCTCCAGGGCGGGACGCGGGGGTCTGCGAGAGCCGCAAGGTGACGGCTCGCGGGTGCCGTACCTGGGGATACCGCGAACCCGCCCGGAACGGGCGCTGGCATCGCGGGCTCCAAGGCGCAACGCGGGGGTCTGCGAGATCCGCAAGGGGACGGCTCGTGGGCGCCTTCGTGCCGGGGGCCACTCGCCCTCCACGGGTTGGCGCCGCTATATTGGCGCCGCGGTCGGCCATCGGGGCGCGGACAAACGAGGCTAAGGAAAGGCGGGTGGCAGGATGAGAGGGACCACGGGATTTGCGGTGGTGCTGCTGGGGTGTGTGCTGGCGGCGGCGCAGGAGCCGGCGGGGACCACGGCTTACACGGCGGGCAAGTGGCTGGCCTGTGCCGACTACTCGCAGGGAAAGGTGTTCCTGGTCGGCCCGGACGGCACGGTGCGCTTCGAGGCCCCGGCGCCCAGTTGCGATGATGTCTGGGCGCTGGAGAATGGGAATCTGCTGTTCAACACGGGGCATGGGGTGCGCGAGGTGAGCCGCGTCGGCGTGACGGTGTTCGAGTACAAGAGCACCAGTGAGGTCTACGCTTGCCAGCGGCTGGAGAATGGCAACACCTTCGTGGGCGAGTGCAACAGCGGCCGACTGCTGGAAGTCACGCCCGCTGGCAGTATCGCCAAGGAAGTCCGCCTGCTGCCGGAGGGGAAGGACGGCGGCCATGCGTTCATGCGCAATGCCCGACGCCTGCCGAACGGTCATTACCTGGTGGCGCTGACCGGCGCTCAGGTGGTGCGCGAGATCGACGGCGAGGGCAAGACGGTGTGGGAGGTCCCCGCGCCCAGCGGTCCGCACAGCGTGGCTCGTTTGGCGACGGGCAACACGCTGATCGCGACCGGTGACCTGACCAAGGACCCGCGTCTGTTCGAGGTCGATCCCGCCGGCAAGGTTGTCTGGGAAGTCAGCAACCGCGATCTGCCTGGAGCCCCCCTGCGGTTCCTTACCGGCTTTCACCGTTTGCCGAATGGGAACACTCTGATCAGCAATTGGTTGGGACATGGCGAATTGGGTAAGGCTCCGCACCTGTTTGAGATCACGCCCGACAAGAAGGTGGTGTGGACCTACGAGAACCATAAGGACTTCCGCACGATTTCTTCGGTGGTGGTCCTCGATGCCGAGGGCAAGGCGCCGGTCGGCGCCATCGTGCATTGAAACGTGAAGGAAGCGAGCATGCGTACCCTGGGCGAGGTGCTGAATCTGAGCCGCGGCGTGGCGGCGGAGCAGGACGTGTTCCGGGGGTGCGTGGCGGCCCTGGCCGAGGGTACGGCGCTGCCGCCGCTGGCGTTTCGCCTCGGGGAGGAGACGCAGGCGGCCTTTTTCGAGCGGGCGCAACGCACTCACGTAAGCCGCACCGCTACGGTCGGCGTGGTCCACGAGTTCACCTACGCCGATCCGCGGACGGGGGTGGTGTGCCGCCTCGAATTGACCGAGTTTCGGGATACTCCCGCCCTCGATTGGGTGGCGCACTTCAGCCACGCTGGGACGGCCCGTTCACCGCTGCTCAGCGAGGTGGCGGCATTGGATCTTGGCTGGCGCTGCGACGGCGACGCCTTTCTCTACCGAGCCCCGGGGGCGGCGGAAACCCCGCGTGATTTCCAGTTCCAGTGCGAGCCGCTGCAGACGATCCGGGAGCGGCGCGCCAGTGTGCGCCTGGCGGCTGGGCGAGAGGGCCGCTCCTCGGTGGACTGGCTGCCTTTCGCCAACCTGCACAGCGGTGACGACGGGCTGATCGTGGCGTTGGGCTGGACCGGCCAGTGGTTCATGCAGATTGACCGCAACGGCCAGGAGGCGCGGCTGCGGGCTGGCATGGAGGGCCTGCGCCTGGCGCTGGAGCCGGGCGAGTCCATCCGCACGCCGCGCCTGCTGCTGGTCGCCTGGCGCGGCCAGCCGATGGCGGGACAGAACCGTTTGCGGAGACTGATCTTACAGCACTACACGCCGCAGCTCGATGGCCAGCCGGTGCAGATTCCTTCGTGCTACATCGCCTGGGGCGGTTCGCCGACCCCGGTGCATATCCGGCAACTGGAACTGATTCGGGAGAAGCAGTTGCCCTACGACTGCTACTGGATCGATGCGGGGTGGTACGGGACTTCGGAGAAGCCCTGCCCGAACGTCTTCCAGGGCGAGTGGGGCAAGACCGGCAACTGGTGCGTCAATCGCGCCTATCACCCCGACGGTCTCAGGCCTCTCAGTGACAAAGCCCATGCCGGGGGGATGCAATTCCTGTTGTGGGTGGAGCCGGAGCGTGCCCGGCACGGCGCCCCCATCACTCTCGAGCACCCCGAGTGGTTCCTGCAACGGCAGCCTGGCCAGCCGCGTCAGGACGGCGAAAACCTGATTCTGAACCTCGGCCACCCGGCGGCGCGCCGCTGGGTCACCGACCTGATTTCGGGCCTGATCACCGCTAACGGCCTGGATTGGTATCGGCAGGACTTCAACATCTGCCCGTTGGAATTCTGGCGCGCGGTTGACGCTCCGGACCGCCAGGGCCTCTGCGAAATCCGCTACATCGAGGGCCTCTATGCCTTCTGGGACGAGCTGCGGCGGCGCCACCCCGGCCTGCGCCTCGACAACTGCGCCAGCGGCGGCCGGCGGCTCGACCTGGAGATGATGCAGCGCAGCCTCCCGCTCTGGCGCGATGACTACAACTGCTTCCCGGCGCTTGATCCCGAAGTCGCCCAAGTGCACGGCTTCGGGCTGAGCCATTGGCTGCCGCTGCACGCCACCAGCCCTTTCAACAAAGCTCCCGGCGACACCTACCGCTTTCGCAGTGTGATCGCTCCCGGCATCTGCTTCGGGATGGACGAGTGCGGCAATCTCACCTACGACGAGAAGACCTACCCGTGGGACTGGCACCGCAAGATGCTCGAGGACCAGCGGCGCGCCCGGCCTTTCTGGTACGGCGAGCTGTACCCGCTGACGAGTTGCAGCACGGCGCCCGATGCCTGGATCGCCTTGCAGCTCCATCGCTCAGATCTGAATGCCGGGGTGATCCTAGCCTTCCGCCGCGCCGCCAGTCCCGTGGCCGCCGTCGAGGTCCGGCTCGGCGGCATCCTGCTGGAGGCGGAATACGCCTTCGAGGATGCGGACAGCGGCGCCACCTGGGAGGTTGCCGGGAGCGCCCTGATCGCGGCGGGGCTACGCTTGGAGATGGCACAACCGCGGAGCAGTCGGCTGGTGTTCTACACGGGGCGGTGATCCTCCTCCGCAAGAGGCCCCCAAGCAAGCGGCACCGTGATCGGCGTGTCGCTTCTGAAAACCCTCAAGCCGAAGCTGAAAGCCGAGGGTTTACGCCGTTCCCCCTCTCTCCGCACATCGGCCGGAACTCGACCTGCGCCCCTGCCGCCCCGCGATCTGCGGAATCCGCAAAGTAGCCTCAGAAGTAGAGGTGCGACCCCGGGTGCCTCCTTGGTTTATCCGTCTCAACGTTAAGGCTGTGCTGACCCGCGCCCAGCGCTGTCAGCACCAGCCGTTTGTTCGAGCGAGAGGGTCACGATGTGGCATGCTCCAACCGCTCGGCGACCCAGACCTTGATGAGCGACTGCCGGGGGACCCCCAATCGCTTCGCTTCCCTATCGAGAGAATGGACCATCCAGACGGGGAAGTCCACGTTCACTCGCTTCTGCTCTTGGTTGACCCGCCGGGCCTGTGACAGGTCCAGTTCGCCGGTGATATCCTCTCCGGCGTCAAACCGTTGCTCTAGCTCTCTAGCTTTCATACAACTGAATCTCCTCTCCACGGGAACGGCGCACCGAGACGATCCGTATCCGCTCCTCGCGATAGGTGATGACCCCCGACCAATGCTTGCCGGCGACTCGGCCTATGACCAGGGACCGCGGTTCGTCCGTGGTCCGAGCCGGAATCTCGATCAGGCCTGGATCATCCCATAACGCTTGGGCAGCCACGAAGTCGATCCCGTGCTTGGCCTTATTGGACTCACTCTTGTTGGTATCGAACTCGAAGTCCATGGTATATTAAATATACCTTGCATATACCAAAAAGCAACCTTCGATTGGGCGTCCGAATGGGCTCGAACGCCACCATCACGCGCCGAGGTTGCGAGGTCGCGTGCCTGTGCTTGTTCGGCCCCCCCTGAGTGCTCGCCTGGTCGCCGTGTATACCCACCCTCCGGCAATCTTGTCGATGGTCTTGGTCCGTCAATCCCGTCGCCAGGTTCTCGTTCAGGCGTCCCGGATCGCAGGACCAGAACAGCCCCTCACTTCTCCATGAACAGGCCGTAGTGCCCCGCCGGTATGATCATCTTCCCCTGGTGGAACGCGACGCGGTCACAGTTGCCCTGCGACAGGTCATAGCAGCGGTCCCTGACCACAACCGGGTTCTCCGGCGCGGACAGGTCCAGCGTCACCACTTTCCCGTCGCGGCGCGAGGCGAACGCAACGAGGATTCCGCAGACCGTCGGAATCCCGCAGACCGGCATGTCGGCGACAGCGCCTTTGACCTCGACGATCTTTGGTTCCCCAGGCGATTTCGGGTCGATGAGCGCGAGCCGCGCCCCACGCACCGGGAACACGAACAGACCGTTCGCCAGCAGATCGATCCCGTCCAACTGATTGCCCTGCGGCGGGTTTCCCGTGGACGTCGCGACCGGTGCGGCACCGTTCAGGTCGTACCAGGCGATCCCGCGCGAATGCCAGTTGACCGGGAAGACGCCGTCCAGGTCTCGCACCGGGAACATGTCGCCGTAGAGAATGCCGCCGGCGCCGCCGCCGTAGACCGGCTTCATCCGCGTGCGGTCCATCGCGTCAAGGATGGAGAACCAGCCCGTGCCGCCACTGACCGCGATATACCTGGCGTCCATGAAGGGATGCACAATCTGAACGCTCTGGTTCCCGTCCAACTGCCCGCGTCCAATCTCGGTCAGGTCGCCGTCCGCCGCGATCCGGTACACGGCCAGGTCCAGGTTGTTCTCCGCCACAAAGAGCATGTTGCCATGGACGCTGACATCGTAGACGCACTCGCGTTCCCACGTCCGCACTTCCTTGAGCCCGTCCGCGCCGATAGCGAACAGCTTCAGCCCGGCATGCGAAGCCGCGACGTAGACGAAGTCACCCTTCACCGCGACGCGCCGCACCTGGCAGTGAAGATCGTAGCGCTGCAGGCGCGGGTCGACCGCTTCCGGGACTTCAGCGGGGATATCGAACCGCAGCTTCGGCCGGGGTTGCCTGCAGGCGGCCGGGGCGCGCACCACGTGGATTCCGGTCGTCAATCCCGCGATGTAGACCACGCCATCACCGGTCGCCAGGCTGGCGCAGCAGTCGCTGCTGAGCTTGCGCTCGTCCGGGACCTGCCGTTTGTAGACGGGGGGCGGCAGCTGCAGATGGCCGAGACCCTTCATGTTCGATGAGCCAACAGCTCTCAGCGCGTAGGCCAAGTCTAAGATCCCGCACCAACCACCGGCGAACGAGGCGGTCAGCTCACCGGGTCACCAAGCCCCCGTGCGCGTGACCGCATACGGCCGTTGCGCACGAGCCCCTCGTATCAGAGTTGGCCGGCGGTTACTGTGATCGGCACCACGCGAACGTCCGGCGGGCCACTACGGCCGTTGTCCAACTGCGTTCCCAGAACCACTCGCAGCAGATGCGCCTGGAGGTCGGCGACGGCCTGCTTGACGCTCAGGGACGAGGCGATGGGGCCCGTGCCGGTACCCGGGTAGCGGCTCTCGCCGAGAAGCGTGGTCACAGGCGGGACGCCGGTAGCCGGGTCGTCCGGGACCTTGACCAGGTACCAGCGCACGACGTAGGTGATGCGGTCGGCAGCGACGGCGGTCTGGGCCAGACGCTCGAACTGGCAGTCCAGGGTCCAGGTGTCGTCGGCGAGCCTAGCGATGGCTCCGAGAATCCGCGGTGGAACGGCAAGTTCGCAGTTGACCAGGATATCGTGGCGCAGCACCGTACCCGCCTGCCAACCGACCGTGGACAGGGCGGCGAGGCTGTTCTCCCCAAGCGACGTGAAACGGATGGGCTGCACCGGAGTTGGCGGAATCGCGACCGAGTAGTGTGCCTGACCGAAGTCCTCCTGGAGGCTGGTCTGCACCGGTTGGCCATCGACGCTGAGCGTCAGGACCGTGCCCTTGGGTACGGGGGTACCGTTGACTAGTGCCACGCCATGCAGAACCATCGGGCGTTGTGGCGGTTCGGCGGCACCGGCGATGTAGCCTGCACCCAACAGGCAGCCGAAAGCGAGGGTGAGAAGAGTGTCTGAGCGGAGCACGTCACGACCTCCTTGGACGGTTCGAGAAGGGCTTCCGTCCTGCCCTCCCGTCACGATTCACCCGTCACGATTCACGCCCCGAATCCGAGCCCTTGTCTCTCGCCGCGCTCACCGCCAGTCGACCGAGGTCTGGCGCGAGGCCAGGTTGTACTTGAGCGTGCCGACGGCGAGCGGGACCGAGATTTCCTGCGTCTTGAGTTCCCACGGGCCGAAGTGCGCGTCGTAGTGGGCGTTGATGGTGCCGAGGGTGATCCAGCCCCAGTCGGTCGGCCAGCAGATCGCGTCCCAGCAGCAGCAGTCCCAGTCGGTCGGTCCCCAAATTCTGATCGGCAGGTCCAGATCCACCCAGGCATTGCCTTCGAGGCCCAGACCGAGCGCGTCGAGGAACTGCACCCAGACGGTGTAGTCGATCCCGGCGATGCCGATGCCCAGTGACTCGCTGTAGCTGACCTTGCCGCCTCTGGAGATGGCGAAGCTGGCGCTGCGCAGAGCGCGGTCGAAGAGATAGAAACCGCCGTTGATGAACAGACCCTCGTTGCCCACGGTCAGGGCACCCCTGATGCCGCTTCCCCTGACCATCAGGCTGGCGGCGCCGGTGAAGGAGAACTGGCCGTCGGGCCGCAAGTACCCCTCGACCAGCACCTGGCTGACGCCAAACAGGTCCATCTTGCCGCGGATGTAGAGGCCCTGCTCGCTGCCCAGCACGATCTCGGCCTCGCTGAGGGTGTAGCCGGCGAGCATCACCTCACCGTTGCCGCGCAACTCGAACTTGCCGTCGGTCTCGATCGAGCCGGAAACCCGAAGCGCGATATTGACGTAATCCTGGTAGCCGGCCTGGACGTCGGCGTTGATGGAGAAGCCGCCCGGCTCGGTGCCGACCGGACGGCGGATACCCGCGGTCAGGCCGTCGTTGCGGGCGTAGGTCGGCCACCACGCCTCGGGGTTGGAGCCGGCGACCAGCGCGCGGCTGAAGCCGCCGGCGGCTGGCGGCAGGAGGAAACGGAGCTGCGCGCCGTTGGCGGCCGGCAGTTC
Source organism: uncultured Victivallales bacterium (assembly GCA_903933565.1). Classification (GTDB taxonomy): domain Bacteria; phylum Verrucomicrobiota; class Lentisphaeria; order Oligosphaerales; family JAFGRS01; genus CAILUI01. The sequence goes on from CAIZKT010000170.1 coordinate 11,886, forward strand.
GAACTTCGACTGCGGCTCGCCGGGACCGGCCGGCTCGATCTTTATGCTCTGGTACTCGGTGCGCAGGGCGTCGCCAACCTGCGTGACCAGGGGGCCTTCCGGCATCTGGGTCTGGCGGCGCATCACCCGGACATGCTGCGCCGCGTCGGCGGCTTGGGCCAGAGCGAACGTCTCGCCGCCGGCGTAGAGCGTGTAACCGGTAGCCGGGAAGGCGTAGCTGTCGGCCGTGGTTATCCTGAGTTGCACCGCGCCCTGCGCGTCATAACGGCAGTCGATGCGGTGCCGCGTGTCGCTCATCTCGACGCCGATGCGCGGCGCGTCCTCCTGGCGGGTCAGGTGCAGAACGCCGCCACCCGGCAGCGTGCGCGACACGTCGTAGCGCTGGCTGTCCCTGATGGCGTAAGGGGAGAAGACCTTGATGGACGACAACTGGTCGTTGCCGACCGGGTTGTTGACCAGCGAGTCGTCGGACTGGGTGAGCGTCTCGAGCGGGTCTGCCGGCGTGGCGCGGTACACGATGACGGCCGGATTGTGGACCAGCACCCACTCATTGCTCCACGTCTCGTGCATCTCGATGGTCACGGGCATGGCCGCCTGGTCCACGTCGGCTACCAGCTCGAACGTCACCGGTGTGCCAACCGGCAACTGCGCCTTCGTCATACTAACAGACTGTTTCGTGCCCGCGGCCGACACGAAGTCTAGCCGTACCATCTGCGTGCTGTCCTTGGGGTACGAGGTGGTCGTCCTCGACGGGCCGAGAATCTGCGGAACCTGGACCGTAATGCCGCCGGCTTCCTGAAGCGTACAGGTGACAACGAACCGGTAGCGGCCAGGCACATCACTCAAGGCGCAACGGAACATTCGCGACTCGTTGGCGCTGCCGAAACGCCAGCCGCCGGTCACGGCCCCGGCATTCGTGGTCCGCTTCTCCACCTCGCTCAGCGTGAAACGCCTGATCTCGCGCCAACCGCGGTACTGGTCGATGCCGTACAATGCGGCCGTGCCGCCGCCCTCGCAGCGGATGGAACTGGCAGCCTTGTCGCCGACCTCGGTACCGACCAGGCTGGGAAGATCGGCGGTGACCACCGTCGAGTGGCCCTCGTAGTTGCTGTTCTCGAACAGGGTGACGGTGCCATAGCGGGCACTGAGCGTAGCCTGAGTGCGGTCAAGTTTCAGGGCACTGATGGTGCGGCCCTGGTGGTCGGTGAGCGGACGCACCGCGACCGTCCAGTCCGGATGACTGGCCGAGGTGCGGCTGCTGTCCGGGTACTTCGGGAAGGCCAGCGTGGCGTCGCCGTCGACGCGCCCGTCGGCTTTGAGCGGCAGCATGACCCGGTTCCAGGTACCCTCGAGCCAAGTGCCCGGCTGTTGGAAGAAGTCCGGGTACGGCCGCAGATCGCCGAGGGCGGTGCGCACCTGGCTGCAGGCGTCGGCCAGGCGGGCGCCGACGGACAACCAGAGCAGCCGCTCGCCGGCCGGGAAGCGCGTCTCCCACGCGCCGGCATCGAGCACCGCCACCACGCCGCTGCTCGAAGTGGCCACCACGCGCCAGTCCTTGATCTCGTATGGCTTGATCGGCAGGAAGACCAGGACCGAGGAAGCCTGATCGTTGAAACTCTGCGTGCCCAGGTCGGCGATGTCCCGCGTTACGGTCAATGACGTGCCGCTCGCCTTGGCGTCGGCGTACAGGGTGATCTGACCGCTCCCCTCGATCTTGACCGAGGAGATGCTGTTGTCGGGCATGGGCTCGGCGTTGAAGTCGCGGTCGTCGGTCAGTTCCAGAGCGCTGCCGCCGAAGTTGGGGTCGCGGTAGACGATGGTCCGGCCGCAGCGTACGCGCAGGCCGCCGTCGAGCCAGTGCACGGCGTTGATGTCGCCGCGGCTGCCTCGGTTCAGCTCGACCGCGACACGCCAGTCCGGCGACCAGGCGAAGAGCAAGCGGCGGTCACGCACCTCGGGGTTGGCGTCCCGGAGCTTCAGTCGCGTCAGCACCACGTCGAGATGCTGGTCCCAGGTCTTGTTGGCCGGCAGGGCCAGGTCGGTGATGAGCTGTTCGAGTTGCACCAATTCCGGCCGGATGTCCACGCCTTCCCACCGCACCGTGGCGCTGCCGCCGCCCAGGGCGGTCCCGATCGGGACCTGGCGCGTGACCACCGAGCCGGCGGCGAGCACCCGGAGCGTGTCGAGCGTGACCGCCGTAGCACCGGTCGTGCGCACCCGGAACTCGATATCGGTGACGTCCGCCGGGACGGTGAAATCAACGATGCGGTTCTCGGTCTTGCCGGCGACGGCGAAGTCTGTACCCTTGAGGGTTTGACTCGCGAAGTTCTGGCTCCCGAGGCCGGCGGCGATGTCGAGGGTCACCACGTCGGAGGTGACACTGTGGCTGGCCACGCGCAGGCCAAACACCGCCTGGTAGTTGCCTTTGGCCACCGGCCGGTACGGGCCGTAGACCATGTGGCCGGTCTCGCCCTGGTTCGCGATCCACGGGCACGGCCCGAAGGCGCGCCGCAGCCAGTAACGGCGGCCACCGGCGTCGGCGGCGCGGCCGAAGAAGGCCTGGTAGGAGTCGTTGGCGAACGCTTCCCTCACTCGGTCCTGGAGCTGGTACTTGGTCACGGCGTCAGCCAGGCAGGTCGCATCCGTGGGGAGCGCCTGTCTCAGGCCGTCGGCGGTGACCGCACCGCTCCCGGCGAGGCGCGCGTACAGCGCGTCGACCGCCGCCGCCCCGAACACCTTCTTGGCTTCGGTCCGCAAGGCGTCCACGGTCAGGTTGCGGTTGGTGAACTCGGCACTGGCCAGCCACTTGCCCGTCAGGAAGCTGACCTGGTCGCGCACCGGCGTGAGCTTCTCGGCGTGGCCGCAGCGGTGCATCATCTCCCAGTCGTGCCCGGACCAGCAATCGAGTTCCGGCCGCAGCACCAGCTCGGTCGGGTCGCCTCCCGTGTTGGCGTTGACGTAGCGCACCCGCTGCACAAAGCGTTCGAGGTCGGGCAGCTTCGCCACGGCGTGTTCCTCGAACAGCGTGCGGTCGCCGCGGATCGAGTAGCCGGCGTTGGCGCGGAAGCCGCGCAGATCCAGCGTGCCCTGTTTCTCGCGTGCCGACGGCGGGATGACGACATCCACCACGTCGTAGATGCTGTCGGCACTGGCCAGCTTCACCACCGTTCCCGGATCAAGCTGGATGCGGTCGATAAAGGTCCAGCGATCCAGGCCGAAAACGCTCCTGAACACATGGTCGGTGTGCTGCCACTGGCCTTCTTTGTACATATAGCCGGGGACTTTCGGGAAATCGAGGTAGACATCGTGGATACCGAAGGCTGGGGCGTGCAACTGGCCGAGTTTCTCCCAGTTCACCTCGCCGCCGTTGAAGGCGTCGACCAGGAACGTGATCAGGGTCAACAGGTCCTGGCCGGTCGGCGCCGGAAAGCTGAAGCCGATGTTGGTGGCGAAGCCGCACATGTAGGTCTTGCCGTCGAGACTGTCGAAGAAGGCGAACCCGACCGGCGGCAGCGTAACCGGCAGAACGTAGTAGAGCCGCTCGGTATGGTACTCGAAGCCGGAGATCGGGATCAGCCCGCCGCCGATGGTGGCGTCGTCGATCTGCACCAGGTGCGCCCCAGCGATGCAGCGGTATGACACCTTGTTATGCACGCCGAACTTGAAGAAGCCGGCCAGATCCACGTCGACGCCAGCGGCGCCGAAATCGAGGGTGAAGAATACGCTGGGGCCCTGCATGCCGATCTCGAACCCCAGCGTGCGCCCGGCCACACCGACCCGGCCCCGGCCGGCGAAGGCCCCCAGCGAGTTGACCTTCAGCGAATCGAAGGTGAAGACCGCCTGGCCGAGCGGGCCCATGTCCACGCTCCTGGCGGCGTCGACGGTGAGGATGACCTCGAAACCGTTGACCCCGGCCTGGAGTCTGCCCTTGAGTGCCTCGCCGAACACGGCGCGCAGCGGGTTGTCGCGAGGCAGAGCGAGGTTCACATCGCCGCTCAGCCCGAGTTCCTTCCCGACCGCCATGCCGAAGTTGCTGACGGCCAGCCCGACGTCGCCGGGCAACTTCAGGTCCATGAGCGCGTCGGCCGGGAGCAGGAACTTGAAGCCGTTCTCGATCACGGTCATGGTCCCGTCGAAGCTCTTGCCGCCGAAGCCGACGCCGCCCTTGAACCCGAAGTTCCACGGGCTCTGCTTGGTGAGGATGAGTTCGTTGAGCATCAGATCGAACCCGGCCAGTTCGAGTTTTTTGTCGAGCCGCACGCCGCAGAGCCACCCCGGTCGAACACCGGTGCGGTAGTACTTGCCGACCAGGGTCAGGCGCTGCGGGATTTCGCACAGGCTCTCGTGCGCCTGCTGGACCACGCGGGTCGGCAGGATCAGCTCGATGGTGGCATCGAGTTCCCAGGTATTGGTGCGGCCGCCGCCGCGTTCGACGACTCCGTGCAGGTTCTTCAGGACGATGCCGCCGTCCTCCTCGTTGGCGCCCTGGCGGTCTTTGTTGAAGGCAAAGTTCAGGAGGTTGCTGCCACGCAGCTCAACGTTCCAGATGCGATTGCCAGAGGCATCGTACTGCTGAGTGTAGGTCGCCCCGAGGGTGATGCGCGGCCATTGCTCGCGCGGCGTGTTGTCCGGGTCGGGCACGAAGTCCTTGGCTATCAGGTCCACGTCGCAGTTGACCATGCAGCTCTTCTTGCCCGGCGCGGTCTGGATGACGACGTTCGAGAGTTTCTCGAACTCAAGGGTCGGGATGTCCTTGAACTCCTCCGCGAACTTGGCTGGGTTCTGGAAGACGATGGCGCCGGCGGTCAGGGTCACGGTGGCGCTCTTCAGGTCGCCCTCGGGGAAGCTGATCATACCGCTCAGTTCGATGCCGTCGGGAAGGCCGAACTTGTCGCGGATTTCCTGGTTGTCGAAGCGGCCGGAGATCAGCAGTTGCAGGTGCTTCAGGAATTCCTTGCCCTTCGGCTGGTTGGCGCCGGCGCTCTTGAGGTACACCGGGAACGTGACGATCAGCGAGTCGACGCGGCCGAACTCGAAGTCGCCGGCGATCGCGGCGAGGTCCGAGCAGGCCAGCGTCGCGATCCAGTTGCCGTCGGCGTCGCGCGCCAGCATGCCCTCGAAGGCCATCGGATGGCCCTTCCAGATCAGCCGACCCCTGACCGCCAGGTCAATCGTCAACGGCGTGACTTGCCACACCATGTATGACTCGTCGAAGGTGCACTGCACGTCGTCGGTACCCACGGAGAAACTGAGCTGGAGCAGCATGGACATCCGGTCGACGCCGCTGAGTATGGCCCAGAAGGGCTTGTCCTCCTTGTACTCGACCTCGAGGGTCGAGGTAAAGCCGCCGAACAGGGGCTGGAACTCGGGCGGGGCCTCGAGGCGGCTGGAGAGCAGGGCGCGCTCGACATAGAAGCAGTTCGGGATGTGCGTGCCCTCGTGGAACTTGTAGCGGTTCAGCGCGTGCTTGAAGGTCGCCACCCAGGTGTTGATGAACCAGTTGCGGTTGGTAATCTCGAACTCGTACGTCTGGGCCGCGAAGCGGAACTCGTAGGGGGTGAAACTCCAGCCCTCGACGCTGACCGGGTTCGGCTCCGTGTCCGAGACGTGGACGCTGAACACCGGTTCCGACTCGTAGGTGATCTCTTTGTCAGCGTCCGCGAACGGCTTGGATTTTACCCCGGCCCAGTCTTCGAAGGCCACGGTCTTGCCGACCCAGGGCGAGTCCTTATCGGTGATGTTGCCGCGCGCCGTCCAGCCGACGTAGAACGTATGCAGGTTGCGGTCCTGCCCGTCACGGCTGAGGAAGCGCTGGTAGACGCTCTCCAGCCACAGCTCGGTGTCGAAGCTCTCGCTCTGGAGGTTCAGTTCGGACCGCAGCCAGTGCGACACCCCCATGTGGTTCTCGTCGATGATCTCCACCCTGTACCGGTAACCGATCGGAATGACCAACTCAACCTTGTTGATCGGTTCGATCACGTCCAGGCTCAGGTCTGCGCCCAGCGTGAACGACGACCCCGCCATGCGTTTCATGGCGTCCGGCGTGGGGAACCAGATCGTGTCGTGGAACATGCCGCTCAGCATCGCCCAGAAATAGCCGCTGATCAGGTCGAACAGGCCAACCGCCACGCCTTCTTCTCTCAGATTCTGCGCCTGGCCGCGCAGGTGCATGATCATGTCAACGCCGAGCGTGCCGTCGAGCCGGGCGTCCTTGATTTGGGTGCCGTCGTCGTAGGTGCCGCTGGACGCCAGAATCGCGGTGAAGCCCATATTCGGCAGCCAGTGCCCGCGCCGGTACTCGACCCAGAAACCGATGTGCTCCCAGCGGTTGTCGGTGAACTCGATGCGGCCATGCCGCCAGGATAGGCGCGTCTGGCGGGCGCGCCCGTCCTCGAACCAGAGGGTGCCGTACTCGTCGACGTAGAGCTTGTTGTCCTGGACGGGCAGACTCAGGTCGTCGCTCCGGCCGCCCGGAGCCAGGCGCCGGAGAATCTGCAGGCGTTCGATGCCGGTGCAGACCATGACGGCGCGCTCGGCGCCCTGGTCGCCGCTGGCTTCGCCACGGCTGAAGACCAGCCATTTCTCCGGGTCATACCCGAAGCTGGCCGGGGTGTCGCCTTTCCCTGCCGGCAGCGGCTCGAACACCTCCTCGGCGCTCTCCGGCATGTTCAGGAGCCACTCGCCGGCGGCGCAATCCTGGAGCGCCGTACGGCGTTGTTCCTTGGCGCTCAGGCTCTCGGCGACATCGGCGGCGGCGGCGAGCGGCGGCAGCTTCCAGACCTGGGACATGATCACGTCGCTCTCGCCGCCGCCGCTCTCTTCGTCCTGCTTGCCGAACACCGTGGCGAAGCGGGCCCAGTAGAAGTCGGTCTCGTCCTTGATGCGGCCGGAGCGCTCCTCCTGTTCCATGCCCGACGGCGTGAAGGCCTCGACGAACCCGGGTGCGGCGTCGGTGCCCTGCAAGCCCGTAGCGTACTCCATCTCGATGTGCAGGAATCCGTCGGGATAGAGGTCGGTGACGGCAATGGTCAGATACAGGAGGTCTGCCGCCGGAATCCCGCGCGCGAAACCGTTGAGCACGCCGTTCTCGGAGCGGCTGGGCGCCAGGTACACCGCGCGGGTCAGGCCATCGCCTTCGAGGAGCGGGCCGCCGGCAAAGGCGCTGCGGGGTTGGTTGTCGACGAACTCGATGTCAACCAGGAACGGCAAGTCATCGTTGACCGCCACCAGGGCGGCAACGCTGCGCGGCAGGTCCTTGACAATGCCGAGCCCGTTCAGGCGGTGGCCGGCGCCGTCGACGCGGTAGCGCACCTTCTCGATGACGAACGCGCCAAGGGTGACCGCTTCTTCCGCCACCTTGGGGTACGCGTCCGCCTTGCCCGCGAGTGTCGCTTCGAGCCGCGCCAGTTCGGCATCGCGCTCCGCCGGCGTACTGCCGGTGGGCGCGGCGGCGCCCAGCAGAATCCGGGGCAGCGTCGCCGCTTGGGCGGCGGTCGGCTCGGGCGGCGGCGGCCGCTGGACCCAGTAGGCCCGGCCGGCACGCAGCGGGTCGTCGGCCGCCAGGCGCTCGGCCGCACCCGACGGCGCGGCACCCGCGGCGGTGTAGACCTGGTCGTGCTCCAGATCCAGGCCGACCTCGGGGTGCTCCTGGACCAGACGCCGCAGGCTGGTCTCGCCCGGCTCCCAGGCCTGCGTCTGGGCATTGCGCCGCACCAGTCCCACGCCCAGGCACTGCCAGCCGGGCACCAGCGCCGAGGTGATGGGCTCGCCGGGGCCCGGGGCGAGGCCGACCAGGCGCCAATCCAGATCGCCGTCGACCGTGAGCGACAGCCCGGCAAAATCCGGCGGCGCCACGGCCGGCCAACTCACGGCCCGCGGGCTGACGCTCTGCCACTGCTGCGTGGCGGCGTCGAACCAGGCGACCGCTTCAAGGTGCGGCAGGATATCGGCGAAGAGCAGATCGGGTCGGCGTTGCCGTGCGTCGATGGCCAACGGCACCGAGACCAGGTTCACACCCGCTTTGAGGTGAAGGGTGACGTCGGCCAACTCGCCGGCAGGCAGGCGCGCTACGATGGCCGCCAGCAGGGCCAGACTTGAGACCCCTATCCGCCGCCAGCAGCTCCTTCGCACCCAACACCTCCCGCCCCAGCCCGCGAACCCTGGCTCGGCTTGCAGTGCTCCCATTGCCTAGTTAAGTTACATTAGATAGTGGATGGCGACTTTTCAACGCGGCGGAGGACAAGTGGTTCTTTGCGGCCAACGACGTAGGCCCCGCCTGGCGCTGACCCGCGGTTGGGTTGGGGCCGCTCTTCTCCTTGCCGGTGCCGCTTTCGTCGTGCCCGCCGCGGCCGAACCCCTCGGAGAGTACTTCGTCAACCTGGGCATCATCGAGCGTGGCGCCGGCAAAGTCATGGACGACGTGTTCCCGGTCGAGATCCGGCCGTTGCGGGTGAACAACGAGGAACTGCTCACGCGCCTCCGCGGCTTCTCGTTCTATGACGGCGCGACCTACCGCTTCCTGCAGAAAGGCGCCGACTGGCGGCTGTTCAAGCTCGAGCCCGGCCGGCGGCCGGTCGAGATACGGCTCTACGGGATGATTTTCCCGCCGGCCCAGCGGGGGCGGATCATGATGCAACTGCGCCGGGTCGCCCCCATGGTCTTCAGCGAGTATGACCTCGAGAACAAACTCGCTCTGATGGGCGTGCTCGGCGTGGCCGTCAGCGGGGGTGTACTCCATGAGGCCTTCACCGAGGTGTGGAAACCGCCACCGCCCGAGGCCGGCGGGGCGTTTCCACGCGTGCTCCTGACCAATGGCGAGACGACCCTTGGCCGCTTCGCCTACGACAACTGGCTCGATGAACGCGAACCGGTCATCTTCACGGCCGACGACCGGGTGGCGATGCCGGAGGACCCGACCGGGAAGCGCAAGTTCCTCAATGCCCTGATGCTCAAGATTGGCCCCAGTCAGGAGATGATCGACCTAGGTCTGAACAACGAGGACGACGAGATTTTCATCTCGAAAGCGGACCGGTGTATCCCGAGCCAACTCAAGGTCGGCGGGGTCACCCTGCAACTGCCGGCCATGAAGGTCCGCTTTGTCTACGTGTCCCAGCGCGGCGACACCACGGGCTACGGCTCGGCCAAGGCCGCCTTCATCCCCGTGAAGCTCGGCGATGCCTACCTGATTCAGGTCTACCCGGCGGCGCTGACCTCAGTGTACTGCCTGCTCGGTGCGTTGCGGCGCGAGTTGTACCACGCCCAGTGGTGGAACGCGGTCGCGTATCTGGACGTCTCCGATGTGCGCCAGAACCGTCTGCGCGAGTTCCTGCTGCGCACGGACTGGTGCGTCTACGAGCAGGAGATTTTCGCCGCCGTCAACGGTGGCAAGACCGAAGTGGTCACCTTCGAGGCCGACCAGGCGGCCTTCGACTTCGAGGCGCGCAAGGCCTTTCTGCTGGCCGTGGCGCGGGCCCGGATCAACCCGGAGTCGCTCGAGGCCGCCAGCGCCCTGCCGTGGACGTCCAATCGAGCCCTGATCATGCCATGCACGGTGCGCAAACTGGCGCCCGACAATACAGAGTTCAATGAACGCACCAGAGAGTGGTTCGCCCGGCACGGTTGGCAGTTGCAGTTCAACCGGCGCGGCGGCGCCTTCTGCAGCCTGGCGGTGTTCGAGGCGGCCCCGACCCGGTTCGCGCCCGGCGACCGCGTGCTGCCGCTGGCCCGTGTCTATGCCGGCACGGTCGACCCGGGCGAGGCCCGGAACCTGCCGACCGCCGCCCGCAACCGCTTCTACGACTATCTGCGCCGGGCCGTGGCCAGCAACTACACCATGTCGCGGCAGGCGCGCAAGACCGGCCTGGCGTTTGCTCTCGAAGCGCTCAAGGAAGACGTGCGCCGGGCCACTCCTCTGAAGGATCGCCCCGCGCTGAACTTCGAGCTGCTGGATCGGGTGCATGCCGTCGGTTTCCAGTATTCCGACCCGGACTGGCTGCGGCTGATGGTGGATATCCTCGACCGCGATTACAGGTCTGCGGGCGGGGACGGCGCCGGCTATTTCGACATCCGGGGTATGACCGACCACCAAGGCGACCCGGCGCGCGCCGCCAACCGGTTTGTGCCTTCGGACGGCGACATCATGCGCTGCGATCGCCTGGACGAACTCGCCTACAGTTTCGAACGCACGGCGTACTATCAGCCTTGGGTTGCCATTGAGCCCTACCTGGACAACACGAGCAACTTGTACAAGACCGTGGCGGCAGAGATGAGCCCAGACGACAAATTCACGTTCGACAACGGCGGGGAAAATCTGCGGTTCGTGAAGCGCATCCATGACGAGTTGCACGAACTGTACATCGCCTTGGTTGGCGATGTGCAGGTGGTGGAAGGCAAGCCCACGGTGCGGAACAACCCCTGGGAAAACAACACCCGCGGGAGGTACCGGGCCGCCTACGTGGCGTGGCGGAGGCAGAACCCCATGCCGGCCTCTGAGCCGCCGGCCGTGCTTACCGCGCGGCTGGCCTATGAGGCGGCCGTGCGCACCTTCAGGCAGAGATTGGCCTTGCATATCCAGGTGATTCCCCAAGGAACCACCCGATGGGCGGAGGCCATGATCGAGGTCTGCCCCAGGGGGACCAAGGCGGGGAGAGCGGCGCGGCGCGAACTCGACTTGTTTCACGACCAAGCGCTGGCGCTCAGCATGGGCGAGAGAGCCCTTTGCGTGTCGCGCGGGGTCATGACCTGGCGCGAGCTCATCCAGGACTACCTCACCACCGATACCCCGCCCGCCAACAACAGGGCACGGGGCACGTGGCTGGACCTCGAGGCCTTCTACTGGCGTCGGCCGCTCGACGGCAACCCTCTCGAATTCTGCGACGCGGACGGCAAGGTTTTCGCAGGGGACCGCTTTGCCACCGTGGACGCCCTGCCGGAAGAGGAGATGCAACTGCCGGAAGAGACCAAAACCGAGGAGAGCAGTTCGGAGGATGACCCGCCCCCGAAGGAAGGGCTCGTCGTCGAGGTCCAGCCGGAGAAGAAGAACTAGCTTCTCCCCTCCACGTGTTGACCCGGGGCGCTCCGGGCTGTCAGGAGCAGCATGGCCGCAACGGAGATCACACCCGCCGGTGCCACGTCCGGGCGTCGGCGCTGGCGTCGGCTGGCCGTACCGCTTTTACTGGCGGCGGCCGCTGCTGCGGTCTTCGCGTACGGCGTCTGGCGTCAGGCCAGTTCGTGCCGGTTCATCCATCCCGTGGCGTGGACCCTGACGGGCGACACGCTCGCTGTGGTCGAGAAGCGCGGGAACACGGTCATCGCGTTGCAGTGCGCTCCGGGCAGCCACGAGCTCATGGCGAAGACGGTGCGCCGCATCGAGCCCGACGATGCCAGCTTCTACTACATGGTCCGTTCGCTCTTCCCCGGGACGAACGGCGTGGTGGTGCAGAGCTACGTCTACGAACGGGCCACGCGGCGCTTCGTCGGCTACCGCTTCTCGGAGTATGAGTCCTGGACCGGGCCGCCACACGTGCTGCTGCGGGTCACCTTCGCACCGGAGCAGCAGTTCCCGGAGTTCATCTACGCTGCCGGCCCGGACGGTTCGCACCTGTTTGCGCATGACCTGCCGGGGCGCCGCAACCTCTGGCGCCTGCCCGCCGCCGCCGCCGTGGTGGTCGATGCCACGAGCCCCGGCCCCAGCCATGGCGTCCGGGAACTCGGTGATCTCAACGACGGGCTTGCCAGTTGGGCGGGCCTTCTGGTGGCGCCTGACGGCAGCATCTTCGCGACCAACCGGGCCAGCGGTCGTGTCGTCGAGTATGCTCCTGACGGTCAGCGCCGTCGCGAGTTCGGCCAGGTCGGGTTCGCTGAAGGCGAACTGCTCGCGCCGACCGTGCTCAGCATCGCGCCACTGACCCCGGGCGGGTCGGCCCGCCTGACCGTGGCCAGCACCGGCAACCGGAGCTGGGTCCAATTCGACGAGGCGCGCCGGGCCGCGGCTACGCTGACACTGCTCGGTGATTCGTATCCCTTTGCCGACCTGCTGATCGGCCCCGTCTATCCGTTACGCGCGGGCGGCGCGCCCTGGACCTTCGACCTGGTGAACCGCGCGGCGGTCCGGCTCGATGTGAGTCCTGCCCTGTTCCGCACGTACCGGCAGCGGGGGCTCACACCGCCCCCGGCACTGGCCGCCGCCGCGCTCGCCCTGCTCTTGGTCGCCCTCGCCCTGTACCGCTGGGGGGCCGTGTTGGGGCGGGTGCGCATCCCTCTCTTCGTGAGACTGATGGGGGCCTTTGTGCCGCTTCTCGTCGCCGTTGCCCTCGGTGTCGGTGAGTGGACGAAGAGTCTGCTGCGCCGGGAGGTTGAGGCCGAGATGGTGCGCCGGTGCGCGAACCTGGCGCATGCCATGATCAGCAGTCTGGACCCCGCCGACCTGGCCGCGATCCAGCGGCCCGAAGACCGGGAGGGGGACGCCTATCGCCGCGTGCATGCCACGCTCACGCGCCTGGTCGGCGTCGGCGAGGTGCCCGACACGCCCAAATGGATCCTGCTGAAACGGCAGCAGGGCCGCTACTACTTCGGGGTCAGCCTGTGGCGCGGCGCCATCTTCGAGCCGTTTGTCCTCTCTACCGAACAGGGCCATGAGATCCATCTGTGGGCCGCGCGGGAGAAACACCCGGCGCATGGGCGTACGGTGGACGAGCAGGGCGAATGGTTCAGTTACGTTTCCCCCGTGCTGAACCCGGCCGGGGGCGTCGACTATCTCCTCGAACTCTACCGCCCGAGCGAGGAGCTGTACCGCGCCGACGCGGAGATAGAGAGGCGCCTGCTCGAGCTGGTGGCCGTGGCGGTTCTGGCCGGGATCGGCCTGGCCGTTCTCTTCGCCTACGGCGTAACCCGGCCCCTGCGCCATCTGGCTGCCAGCGCGGACCTGGCGCGACGGGGGCAGTTCGACGGCGCGCTGGCCGTCCGTTCTCTGGACGAGGTGGGGATGCTGGCCAACGCCTTCGACCAGGTGCGCCGGCAGCGCCAGCGCGCCGAAGACCTGCTGCGCGTGGTGATCCCCATCGGCAGCGCCATGGCCCGGGAACACGAGTTCGACCGCCTGCTGGCCACCATCCTGGACCGGGCCCAGGATCTCTGCCGGGCTGACGGCGGCCTGCTTTACCTCCTTCGCGACGGACAGCGTCTGGAGCACGTGCTTCTGCGTCTTAAGCCCGCGGGTATTATGTTGGGCGGCACCGGCGGTCCGCCGCTTGCGGCGCCGACGCTGGCCCTGGCGGAAACTGCGGGCGAGAGCGTTCCCATCGCGGTGCATGTCGCCAACACCGGCGCCCCCGTCAACCTGCCCGATGCCGCCCGCGCCGCCGATTCCGGGTTGCGCTTGCCCCCGGTCCTGGCGAGTGTGGCCCCGGACTTCCACCCCGTCTCCTGGCTCAGCCTGCCGCTCAAGGCGACCGACGGCACGACCATCGGGGTGCTGGAACTGGTCAATGCCCATGAACACCGCTCCGGCGCGCTCGTCCCGTTCGACGCCGGCATGGAGGAGATGGTCTCCGCTCTGTCCGTACTCGCCGGGGCCGCGCTGGCGGCGTACCTGCGCGAAAAGGCATTGCGGCACGAGATTCACGATCTGCGCATCAAGATCGACGAACTGAAGCGCGATCAGGACGTGGAGGCGATCACGGAAAGCGACTATTTCCAAGAGCTGCTGCGCCGGGCCGACCAACTGCGTGGCCCGGCGCCCTAGCCCGGACTCTCCATGAGGGGTCGGGATCAACCCGATCTTGCGTTCATCCAAGGCTTAGGTCGGCGGCCGCGGAACCTCCGGCTGGGAGCCGGTACTACGGCGCCGTCGGCGGCTTGGGCACGTCGGCCTCGGTCGGGGTCAGGCCGAGAAGCTGGAACAGGCACCCGGCCAGCTTCGGCTTCTCCGTCCAGTACACGTTCATCTTCAGTTCGCCCTGCGCATCGAAGAACAGCGCGTACGGTTTGAATGGGACTTTCAGGAGCATGCTCAACTGGTTGGTCGGGTCGGCAAGGACGGTGCCACTGAGCTTGTTCTGCGTGGCAAAGGTGTGGACCTCGGCGTCGGTGCCGATGACGATGTAGACCAGATGCACCCGATCCTTGAGCCGGGGCCAGGTGAGCAGCTCCTCCGTGGCCGCGGCCATCTCCGGGCAGCGCTGGCTGCGCGGTGAACAGAAGACCAGCACCAGGGGCTTGTCCCCTAATGCGGTTGAATCGAAGTCGTTTCCGTTAAGGTCTTTGGACTTGAGCGGTGGCAGCTTGGCACCGGGCGTCAGGATCTTCTGCTCCAGATTGACCGTGTACCCCTTAGGCGGTCCGGCGGGCGGCTTCATGGTCTGGGTGCCGGCGGCGGCGGCGACACTGCTCATCAGGATGAGGACGGCCTGCTGAACCTGCTGCGGGTCCTTGCCGCGCAGGAAGCTGAGCAGCGGCTCGATATCCACCACCTGCTCGCCGACGCGCCACTCGCGCAGCGGCACCAGGTCCACCACCTGGCCGCGGGCGTCGTAGCAGACCAGGTACTCGACCTGGCTGCCGAGCCCTTCGGGCAGGATCGACTTGACGTGGCTGACCATACCCAGGCTGCGCTCGCCGCTGAGCAAGGCAAAATTCCGCACCTCGAATCCGGACGCGTGCATGCGCACGTCGGCCTTGAACTCGAGCCGGAACGGTCCCGGCGCCGTCTTTGCCTCGGGGAACAGCCGCAGGGCCTGGTCGAGCATGCCGGGCTCGGCCGTCAGGTTCTGACCGCGCGCGGCGAGGGGAAGGATCAGGAGCAACAGTGCCAGCCCCAGGCGCGTCCCCACTGTTGTTCTCGGTCCGACGTCCCGGTAACCTTGGTCTGGCATCGGTCGCTTCACGGCTGACTCCTCCTCTCGCGGATTCCCGCGCGGTCTTCTACGCTGCGCTTCCTAACATAGCACGGACATCTCGGCTCCACCGCCACCCCACCCGAGCTGAAGTGAGGTACTGGGATCCGACCGCGTGGTCATCTCTGGTCCAATCGAGCGTTTCTGAGATCAGCTGGGTGTCAGCGCGGATGAGGGGCTTCCGGGTCGTTGTTCTGTCCCTCCCGGTCGACCAGTCCGGGCGCCGGGAGGACGGTACGGATCGTCACGGTTCGGTCGAGCCCACGGCGGCTGAATGTCACCCCGAGATCCACGGCGAACCAGGGTTCCGTCGTCGGCTGCGCCACGGTAGCTTCCCAGCGGAAGCGGTCGAATTCCTTGCCAAAAACGCCGGCACGCTTGCCTGGGGCCAGGCGCGCGTCTTTCTCGAGGTCGAGCATGACGGTGCGCGCCAGCAGGGCAGCCTGAGTGTAGTCTTCGGCCGTGCCGGTGTTGCGCAGACAGAGACCGAATCCGTCAAGCAGCACCACCAGCAACACCGCGCCCACCGCCGCGGCTACCAGCACCTCGAGCAGTGTGAACGCAACCGCGCGCCGGTCCCCCGGCGTTACCCCGCCAGGACGGCGCGGGATTGGCGATGCGCGGTGGCGGTGTCGGCGCCCAGCCGGAAGATCAGCCCAGACTTCAGCCGGGTCCAGGTGACGCCCAACGGGCGCGGCAGCCCCCGGCCCGGACGAGCCAGGGGCGGATACCGAATACCGAGTGACGGACGCTGAATAGCGAAGCGGCGGGGGGCTGGGGCTCTCGGACGAGGACCTTGGACATTCGGCAATCATCGCGGTTTGATCCGGGCCAGGCTGCCGCCGGCGGCGATCTCGATGTGCTGTTGCGCGCCGGTGTCATCGCTCAACACGAACAACAGTTCGTCCATGCCGCCCCACGGGGCGACGTCCCAGGCGACCTCAACGCCAGGGGTCAATTCCTGGCGATTGCGCACCACGCGCACCAGGCTGACGCCCGGCGGCAGTACCCACCGTCCGAGGCGCCCCTCGATCGGCTCAAGCACGACCGGGGCTGCGGGCGGCGACGCGATCTTCGCGACCCGCAGGCTGCGCCTGTCGGCGCTCAGAATTAGGCGGCACTCGGCGCCAGTGCTCGCCGCCAGGTCGCGGGTGGCGTTATGCACGATCATCACCTGTCGCGCGCTCTGCGCCAGGCGCAGGCTGCGGTAGAACTCGCCCAACCGCGGGGTACTGATGGCCAGCACGACGCTGACCATGCAGACCACCACCATCAGTTCGAGAAACGTGAACTGTTTTGTCATCGCACCGCCGTCGACATCTGAAAGATCGGCAAGAGCATCGCCATGATCACAAAACCGACCAACACTCCCATCACCAGGATCATGGCTGGTTCCAGCAGGGTCGTCAGCGTCCGGATGCGCAGGTCCGCTTCGCGCCGGTAGTATTGGCCGCAGTTTTCGAGCATCTCGGGGAGATTGCCGCTCTGCTCGCCGGCCCCGGCCATGCTTACTGCCAGCGCGGGGAAGAAGAACGGATAGCGCCGCAGCGCAACGGAGAGCGCCGCGCCCGCCTGGACGTCCTGTCGTATGCGTTCCAGCGCCGCGCTCAATCCCTTGTTGCCGGCCACTTCGCTCGCCGCTCCCAGGGCCGGGACCATGGGTACGCCGTTGCGCAGCAGCATGCCGAGGGTGAGCGCGAATCGCGTCAGGGCCAGTTCCCGTGCCAGCACCCCAAGCAGCGGCAAGCGGAAGAGGAGACGATCCCACCGCCGCTGGCCGGCCGCCGAGTGCAGCGTTCCCCAGCCCAGCGACGCCACGACGGCGACCCCGGTCAGCCAGGCCCACCAGCCATGCACCAACCAGCGGCTGCCAGTCAGCAGCACCCGCGTGGGCAGCGGCAGGGCGGCGCCCATCTCTGCAAAGACGCCCGAGAAACGGGGCACGACAAAGGTCAGCAGCACGACGATCGACAGGATCATGACCGCAAACATGATGGCCGGATAGGTCATGGCGCCCTTGAGACGGTCGCGCAGTTCCGCGTCCTTCTCGAGGCTTTCGCCGATGCGGGTCAGGGTCGGGGCCAGGGCGCTGGCGACTTCGCCGGCCCGGACGGTGTGCCGGTAGAGTTGGCTGAAGTGCTGCGGATACGCATCGAGCGCGCTGGACAGCGGCTGGCCCTCGCGCACCTGCCGGGCCAAGTCGCTCAGAAGCTGGCCGAGCTCGAGGGTGCCTGCCTGGTCGGCCAGCACGGTCAACGCCTTGTCCACCGTCAGCTCTGCCCGCAGCAGGGCTGCAAACTGGAGCGTGGCGTGGGTGATATCGCGGCGGCAGACGCCGCGCCGCGAGCCGGTCCGTGCCGCCAGCGCGGCTGCCGCCCGTAGCCGCAGCGGCGCCAGGTGTTGCAGTCGGAGCGCAGCCATGGCCTCGGCATCCGAGCCGGCCGCCAGCTCGCCCTCGACAACCTGGCCGGATGCGTTGACCGCCTTGTATGAGTATCCGCCCACAGGCACAACCCCCTCTGGCTCCCCGGAGCGCCGGGTCCGGTCGGGAACGCGCTTGACCACGGCCACTCAGAGCTGGGTTACCCGCAGCACCTCCGCGGCCGTGGTCAACCCCTGCCGGACTTTGTCTGCCCCGTCCTTCAGCATGGTAGCCATGCCCTGTTGGCAGGCCAGCTCGCGCAGTTGGTTGAGGGCCGTCTGAGCGCAGAGCAGCGGCCGTATGGCCTCAGTGATTTCGAACAGCTCATAGACCCCGAGGCGGCCGCTGAACCCGGCGCCGTGACATTCGTCGCAACCGACGCCCACCTGGACTGAGGTCGGCAGCGGTTCCCCGACGGCCTCGAACAGCAGACGCTCCGTTTCGGCCGGGGCGCGGGACGTCTGGCAATAGGAGCAGATCCGGCGCACCAGCCGCTGGGAGAGCACCGCGTTGAGTGAGGCCGCCAGCAGATACGTGGGGATGCCCATGTCCGTCAGTCGAGTCAGGGCACTCACCGCGTCGTTGGTGTGCAAGGTTGAGAAGACCAGGTGTCCGGTCAGGGCGGCGCGGATGGCGATTTCCGCCGTCTCGGTGTCGCGGACCTCACCCACCATGGCGATGTCCGGGTCCATCCGCAGAATGCTGCGTAACCCGACCGAAAACGTGAGCCCGACCTGGGGGTTGACATGGATCTGCAGCACGCCTGCAAGGTGATACTCGACCGGGTCTTCGATGGTGATGATTTTGATCTGCTGGGACTTGATGCTGGCCAGGGCCGCGTAGAGCGTGGTGGTCTTGCCGCTGCCCGTAGGGCCCGTCACGAGAACCAGGCCGTAAGGCCGTGCGATCTGTCGCCGGAACGCCGCCAGCACCGCGTCTGGGAACCCGAGGCGGGCCAGATCGAGATTGAGACTGCCCTCATCGAGGATCCGCAGGACCACACCCTCGCCGTGCAACGCCGGGACGGTCGCGATGCGCACGTCGTAGGGCCGGTCCATCAGGCGCAGGCCGATGCGGCCGTCGAGCGGCAGGCGGTGCTCGGCGATGTTCAGACCGGCCATGATCTTCAGGCGCGAAACCAGTGCCGGGTACGTCGCCGCCGGCACGCGGGCCACCTCGTGCAGGACCCCGTCCACGCGGTTGCGGACCACGGCTTCGGTCTCGCCCGGCTCGAGATGAATGTCGCTGGCACCTTCGGCTACGGCCTGCATCAGCAGGAGATTGACCTGCTTGATGACCGGCGCTTCGTTGGCCAGCTCGGCCAGGGAGCGGTCGTCGCGGGCGGCGGCTCCCGTGGGCTGTGTCTCAACGCCGCCGGGCACGGTCTCGCCGCTGGCGCTCTGCTTGCACCACTCTCGGGCCCGCTCCATCTTGGCGCGGCTGACAAGCACCGGCCGCACCAGCCATCCGGTTACCTGCCGACAGCGGTCGAGCGATTCGACGGCCTCGAGGTCGACGACGGCCACGAGCACGCGCTCACCCTCCCGCTTCAGGGGCAGGAACTCCTGGCTGTCGCGTAAGTCCGGGGGCAACGCTCGCCAGCACTCAGGGTCGAGGCCCTTGACCCCGTCCAGATCGAGCCATTCGACGCCGTACTCCGCTGCGACCGCGGGGAGCAGAGCATCCTCGCGGATGTGCCCGCCTTGCAGGAGGGCATCGAGGAGCGTGCGGTCGCCGCTCACCGCCAGGGCTTCGAGCTCGCGCAGGCGTTTGCCGTCGAGCCAGCCCTTGGCAAGGATCAGTTCTTTGAGTGTTTCGCGGTGCATGTTCGATCTACGTCAGCACGATTACGTCCGGGCTACTCGAGAGCCCGCCAGATGGACTCCGGCACCTGCCGCGGCGCGCGCACGCCGACCACCGGCCGGTACTTGACCTCGCAACCTTCCTGATATTTCTCCAGTTGCCCCTGCCGCGCCAAGGCACGGACCAGCACCGGCAGATCGTCCACTGTCTGCAACTCTGGCAACCTGGCCATCTCGACGAGAGTCAGGCCCGGATGCCGCAACAGGACGAGGTAGACCTGGCGCAGATCATCAGACAGATCGATGGCCGCCAGCAGTCCGCCCGTCGCTGCCGGTGGGCGGGTATAAGCAGCGGCGTCCGGCACCGGCGCGGGCGGTGGCGGCGGCGCCGCCGTTCCCGGCGCAGCCTCGGCCGCCTGCAGGTGCCGGATGACGTCGTCCAAGCGCACGCGCAAGGCCTGCAGTTCCGCTACCAGATGGGTGCGTTCTTCCGTCACGGTATTACTCTGCTTGCAGCGCGGCCACCACGTGGAGGAGCTCCTGGGCCCAGGGCTCGCGCGGCGACACGCGCAGACACAGGTCCGCACTTCCCAGTTCGAGCAATTTCGGGCTCAGGGGCAGCACTCCGACGACCGGACAGCCGAAGACCTCTTCGGCCTGGCGTCGCACCTGGGCCGGATCGTGGGCCGCCGAAACTTTGTTGATCACCAGCAACAGGCGGCGAGCCCGCAAGCGCCGCGCCACCTCGACGGTGACGCTTGTGCCCTGGAAATCCTGTTGATCGGGCCGCAACACCACCAGCACCAGGTCGGCGACGGCAATGGACAGAAGCGTCTCCTCATTCAGCCCCGGGTGCGTATCGATGAGCAGGTGCTGCAACTCCAATTTCGTCAGCAGCTCGCGGAACCCCTGGTTGAGGCGGCCGACGTCGTATCCCTGTTTGAGGACTTGCGCAATGTCGCTCATGTTCATGCTGCTGGGGATCAGGAACAGGCGTTGCGGGGGCAGCCCGACAGCGGCCGATACGTCTCGGGCCACGGCCTCGATGGGGGCCCGGCCCCAGAGGAAGTCGTTGAGGGTCTGAGCGGCCGGTGGCTGACCCCCCAGCAGCACATGGATGCCCGGCGACTGGATGTCGGTATCAATCACGCCGACGCGGCGGCCAGCGCCAGCCAGGGCATAGCCGAGGTTTGCGGTGATGTTCGATTTGCCGGTGCCGCCACGGAACGAGTGTATAGCAATGATCTTACTCATGGTCCTGCGCCTGCTCCGACTTTAGCGCCTCGATGTGCTTGGCCCTCGCGGCCTCCTCTTGGGTCAACCGCGTGCCCTCGTCACTGGTGGCCACCACGTACGGAGTGATGAATACCAAGAGCTCGGTCCGTTCCTTCCGCCGATTTTGGCTGCCCAGCAGCCAACCCAGCCCGGGGATACGGGACAGGTACGGGATGCCGGTCTGGTCACTCCGCGAGGTCGCCCCGATCAGACCGCCGATCACCAGCGTGTCGCCGTCCTTGACGATGACGCTGGTCTGGGCTTCGCGCTTGCCGATCAGCGGCGCGCGGACGTTGCCCGGGAACTCGATTTCAGAAAGGACGCTGGTGATCAGCATCGTTATGTCCAGGGCGACATCGCGGTCGACGTTAATGCGCGGCGTCACCTCCAGATTGATACCCACATCCTTGTAGACAAAATCGCTGACCGTCTTGCCCGCGCCAGCCTCCTGGCCGAGGTCTGTAACCGACTTCAGAATCGGCTGCTCCTGGCCGACCGTGATCTTGGCCTTCTGGTTGTCGGTGGTGAGCAGCCGCGGACAAGAAAGGATAGTGATCTTGCCATCGGTGGCCAAGGCATGGATCAGGCCTTCGAAGTTCTCCCGCGTCAAGGTGACGGCAAGCGACGGATCGGTCAGCGAGCGGCCCGCGGCAACCTTGATCACGGTCTTGTTGCCGCTGGCAAGGTACTTGGTGATCGCGGTCGAGAAGCCTGTAGTCTCGGTGAAGGAGGCCTCGACGATGCGGGCCTCGATGAGCACCTGCAGGCGTCGGACGTCAAGACTCTCGATGGTCTGCAGGATGTCCGTATGCAACGCCGGGCTGGCCGTAACGATTATGGAGTTGGCCGCCTCAACCGGCGTCAACCTGACGTCGCCCGTCGCCCCGCCCGGCGCCCCGCCTGCCGCCGTCTGCCCCGCCTGCCGTCCCGTGTACACCTTCTCGAGAGCGTCTCCGAGGTCCTTGGCCTTCATGTAGCGCACGGGGTAAACGACCGTAGTGGTGGCGGCTTCCTGGGCCGGTTTTTCCTTGTCAAGCAGGCCTGCCAGCAGCACCAGGCGGCGGATGTTGCTGGCTATGTCGGTCACCACCAGCGCGTTGGTGTTGTCGTTGGCGAACGAGTGCCCGCTGCTCGACACCAAGGGCCGCAAGGCCTCAAGAAGCTGCTTCGCCTCGACATGGACCACCGGCACAACCTGGGTGATGACGCGATCCTCGTCGGGGATCGAGTCCACCTCGCTGCCGTAGCGGACCTCGACGGGCTTCTGCACCGCGTCGGTCTTCTTGACCACCTTCAGGAGCTTCTCGGTCCGGATCAGGGTAAGCCCGTGCGCGTCGAGCACCGCCTCCAACACCAGGAAGGCGTCGTCCATGCTCAGACTCTTCGGCGCGAAGACCGTCACTTTGGTCTTGACGTCGTCACCCATCACCGTCACCAGCCCGTTGAGCTTACCCATCAGGTTGACGAACGATGCCAGCTCGACGTCGCGCAAGTCCAGGGTGAGCCGGCCGTCGGTGTCGGCACGGACGGGGACCGGTTCCGTCGGCGGAACCCCCGCTTCCTGAGCCCACGCCACGCCGACGCACGCCAGTAGGAGGTACGACCACGCCAAGAGGCAGCCAAGCTGATGCCATTGCGTACGCATGTCTGTGCTCTAGCCCTTTCGCCGCCCTTGCCGACCTCGCCTCGAGACCGCCGCCGCGGGGGCCACGGCGGACCATCATAGCAGCGTCAGGGTCAGGTCCAGTGTCTGCCGCTGACGCTGCACCCGGATCGCCACGGTCGTACTCGGGCGCAAGCCCCGCAGTACCTCCATGACCTCCCCGACTGAGCCGACCCTGACCCCGCCGACCTCCCGGATCACGTCGTCGATCAGGACCAGGGCATCCGGCCGCGATACCCCGGTCACCAGCAGAGCGCCGCCGCCTTCACCGAAGCGGGCCTGCGCTTCCTCGGCGGTGAGTTGTCTCAGGGACAGCCCCAAGCGTGCCGGCGCCACCGGCGCGGCTGACGTCTCGCCGCGCTCCGGACCCGTCGCCGACGCGGTCGCGGTGGTGGTACCCAGAGCGAGGGGCGGTACGGTGGTCTGGGGCAGAACCAGCCGGGCTGTCTGCCCGCCGCCCCGAGCCTGGAACGTAACTCCGCCTGCGTCCACGGTATGCACTATCCACTCGCGGTACAACTCACCCCGCGAGAGCAAGAGGTCCGCCTTGCCGTCGCCGTCCGCCAGCACGGCCACCTGCTGTCCGGCGATCTCAGCGACACCCCGTAGGACCAGGGTACCAAGCGTCGGGTCGGCTGGTTGCTCTGGCGGCGGCGGCACGGGGGCGGGCGGCGGCGCCGCCGACGGTGCCGCCACAAGGTCGGTTTCAGCCTGGGGGAGCGTCTTCGGTTGCTTGGGCTGGAACAGGTCGTCGGCCAAGGCAAGGGGCGACTCCGCAGCCGCGGCAGTCGCCCCCCCCAGACGCACGATGGATTCCTGGGGCAGCAAGTCAGCCCGTAGGTGGAACCGGGGTGGGCCGTCCGCGGTCTCGCCGCGGGATACCGTCACCTCGGTGACTGCCATGCCCTGCAGTTCCCAGAGCAGGCGGTCGAAAGCCTCGATCGTGGCGTGCCCCTCGAGCACGAAGCTGTCGATCACCTGGGTGGTGCCATCTGCAAGCAACCGGGGCATGGGGCGCAGGTTACTCACCTCGACGTTGGCCGCAGCCGCGGCCTTGCCCATGGCCTTGAGAACATCCGCGAGCGCGGCGCCGACGCCCGGCAGACGCAGCCCGGTGTGCCACACGGCCACCCGCTGCAGGAGCCGCTCATGGTCTTCTCGCCAACTGCGCAGTTCGCGCAGCTTCTGTTCCTGTTTCCAGACTTCCTTGCGCCGTGCTTGCACCGTCTGCGCGCTCCGCCGCACCTTGGCCTGGAGCGGGTCGAGATAGCCCACATAGGACCCGGCGCCCACGAGGAACACCGCGAGGGCAATCACGAAACGTCGGTCGCGCGGGCTCAGTTTCACGGCCTCTCCGTTGCGGGAGCCGCAGCTCCCGGACCGTCGGTTCCGTCGGCCCGCAGGCGGAAGCTCAACTGGAACTCCACACCTTCGCGGCGGGCTTCACTGAGGATCAACGCGACGTCGGTCAGGCGAGCGCTGCTGCTCAGGGCTTGGACATAGTCGGTCACGCGCTCGTAGTCCGGGCTTCTCCCACTCGCCAGCAGGACGCCGCTGAGCCGACCCGAGAACACGGTCAGATACACCGCGGGTGGCCGGGCTGCTTCGAGGACCGCGAGGATCTCGTGCCAGCGGCGCGGGCTCTCGATCCCGACGCCGGCCGTTGCGGCCAGTTCTGTCATGGCCGTGACGTCGCTCGTCAGGTCGCTCAGTTCGCGGTACCGCGGCGCGAGGGCATGCAGGCGGCCATCCAGGGCCGCGCACTGGTTCTGGTTCTGGCGCCATTCGCCTTCGTAGTAGAGAGCCATCGCCAAGGGCCACAGAGGCAAGCTCCACAGCAGTCCCCGACGCAGCGCCCCACGCAGGTGCCCGGCACGCGGGCGCAGGTCCCAGCGCCGGAATCGGCGACCGCGCGCATGAAAGGCCGCCAGGCCCGCCAGGACCCATCCTGAGCCAGGCTCAACCCCGGCGTCGCCTAGGTCCAAGCATTCCTCGGGTGCGATCCAGTGGACGTCGCCAAACAGCTCTGGCGTCAGTCGCGCCGCCACCTCCGGGAGCGCGGACGAGAAAATCAGCGTGCGGTCAGGCCGCAACGGGCGTCGTTCCTCGCGCAGATAGACCGCCTGACAGGCGAGACGCAGGTCACGCACCAGGTCGGCAGCGTCGGCGGCGTCACCGCGCGGCCCCTGAGGCAGCGGGATCTCTCGCATGAGCACGATCTCGGCGCCGGCCATCATCACCGTCAAGACCCGTCTCTCGTCCAGGCACACGAGCAGCGTGTTCCTGTCGCTGGCGAGGGACTCGCGCAGGAGCATCAGACCAACCAGGGCGAGCGGCTCCGGAACGACACACTTCACGCCGCCCGCCACGGTCGACGTGGTGGCCAGGAGCAGTAGGCGGATGCCGCGTTCGCCTTCAGCCACTTGCCAACGCACCGTGGCCGGATCGACATTGGGCAGGTGGAAACCGGCCTGCAAACGTATGGCCTCGCGCAGCTCCCCCGGCTCCATGGGCGGCAGCGAGAGGTCCTTGAGGATCACCTCAGTCAACGGCAGCCCCACCACGGTCAGTCGCGCTCGGGCGCCAGCCGCTTCCGGCACGGTACGCACGCGAACAGATCGTCCCGCCGTGACCGCCTCTGCGGCGAGGAGCGAACCGTTGCGGTTGATGGCCACCAGCGACAACGCGTCAACCCCCTTCCATCCACAGCACTGTCAGGCCGGCTTTCGAGACCTTCACGACACCTTCGAGTTGACGTTGGACGCCACCGGCTGCGCCTGTCGCCCGGATGCGGAAGTACTCCGGCGTCACCTTTACCCAATCGGCCAGGGCCTGGAAGACCGCCGGGGTCACGCCCGGTATGTGTTGCAGATCCTCGACCCGCGTGAACGTTCGGCCGCTGTCGAGATACTGCCGGATCTCGCCCGCCAGTTGCGCGTCGACACCCGGCAGAACGCGCAGGACTTCAGCCGGGCACTCATTGATGGCGACGCGTCCGCGGTGGTACGGCGTTACGAGTGCGGCCAGCCCCGGCGTTTTGTCCTGACCGTAGTAGCAGGCGCCGTCCATGCCTTCGACTTGCCACAGTTCCTCCAACACTCGCACGCCGCCAGCGGTTGCGCGCTGGCGCAGGAAACTGGCGACGGCTTCCGCCTGCGTGGGCGAGACCGTCGGCAGTCGGCCCAGGCTGACGGCGTTCAGGCGCGACAGCGGCGCCTTGGCGTCTTCAACGGCGACCTCGCACCAGCATGGGGCGACGCCCGGCTCCGGCGGCTTCTCTGTCGGCTTTGCCGACCAGTCTGCGGGCTCGACGGTCCACGTGCCGATGCTCTCGTTGCGGCGGCCGTTTGGGGCTGTGTCCAGCCCCTGTTCCGCCCGTGATCGGAGCGCGGCGGCCACACGCCAGAAGCCGGCGCGGGCCAGACCCGCTGCGTCCATCTCGCGCGTGGCGTAGCCGGCGGCCTTGAGATTGCTACTGACTCGCATCGAGACGGTAAGCAGCAGCAGCGTCAGAACGGCCGTTACCCACAGGGTCAGCAACAGGGCGTACCCGGCTTCACGTCCGCGGCGTTTTCTCGCGCAGATCTTTGTCATCGCTGTTGTCTTTGCGAATGGCCGCCATCGCCAGGCGGAACACGGTACACAGCGGCAGGGCGTCGGGTCCGGCACCGACCGTACCGTTGACGCGTACGGCTTCGGGTATACCGTCGCGTGCGGCGTCGTGTTCCGCCACCCATTGGCCTCGCCACAAGTACTCGAAGCGGACCTCGCACGCTTCACCGAGAAGCACGGTCGTCTGCGGGTTCTGGACCGCCACGCCCGATACTGGCTTCTCACAGCGGACCAACTGCCCCGCCTGCCACTGGTAAGTGACCCAGCACGGGGGCGCCAAGGGCCGGGCGCTGCGGACCAGGAACGTAAAACCATCGGCAGCGCAACGGCAACCAGGCAGCGCCACCGGCACCATTCGGGCCATGTCGCCTTCCAGGATGTGCATTCCCCCGCGGGCGTGCGCCAAGAGTGCGCCGCGCTCTTCACCGATCCGGTAGGCTTGCAGGCCGCTGTGGA
Source organism: uncultured Victivallales bacterium (assembly GCA_903933565.1). Taxonomy (GTDB): domain Bacteria; phylum Verrucomicrobiota; class Lentisphaeria; order Oligosphaerales; family JAFGRS01; genus CAILUI01. Next base: position 38,007 of record CAIZKT010000170.1, read on the forward strand.
ACGCCGCTACCAGCGCCGTCGTGATCAGTCCCAGCACAGTCACCGCCACCAGGACCTCCAGCAGAGTAAAGCAGCGGGACCGCGGCCGTCTACCAGTTGCCGATGTCATCCTGAGAGCCTTCCCGCCCGTCGGGACCGCACGAGAACAGGTCGTAGGAGCGCGGGTTACGTGTGCCTGGGCTCCTGTAGGCATACTTCCCCCCCCATGCGTCCGTGGCGATCTCCTTCTGCAGATACGGCCCTTTCCAGCGCGGCGGCAGCGGCGGCTGAGTCGGCGCCTCGACCAGAGCCCGCAGTCCCTGGTCGGTCGTAGGGTAGCGGCCGCTGTCGAGTTCGTAGGCGTCCAGAGCCGTGGCCAGGATGCCGATCTGGTTCTGAGCCGCGCTCAGGCGCGCCTCTTCGGTTCGGCCCGTGAACTTGGGCAGGACGATCGCAGCCAGGACGCCGAGAATGATGACCACGACCATGATCTCGATGAAGGTGAACGGCCGCGGCTGTTGATTCATGGCCTGTCTTCCCTCCATTGCAGCGGGATTAGTCACATAGCTCCACGAGTTCACATATAGTACCCCACGCGCGCCGATGCAACACGACTAGCCGGAAAAGAAAACCAGCCCTGACGAAAACGGCTGCTGAAGAGTGACGGGGGGCGGATGGTTGGGGTCAGCGGGTGCGACTGGGGCGCGAGGGAACGCCCCGTTGCCGCCTCAAGAGCGTGACCAAAATGGCCGGTGAGAGTGGCCCCACTGCGAGGCTGGCACGGGTTACCGGCGTTCTTCTTGCTTCCCCTCCGGGGGAGTCTTGATGCGGCTTTCCTGATTGGCGGGCTGTTCTTGGCGTGTTGTTCGGCTCTTCTTCCCCTGTGTATTGCGCGTGCCGCGTGTGCAGATTGGCAGGCATCCAAGCGGAGGATGTCTGTGTTGGCCACACTGCCGAAGCGCCCTTGCCGGGCGTGCGGTCTCGATTACGTACCGGACGCCCGCAACTCTTGTCACCAGGACTGCTGTACGCGCAAGGTGTGCGTACGTCGCCGGAAGCGGGTACGCCAGCGTCTCTGGCACCGGGAGCGCTATGCGTCTGATGCGTCGTTCCGGGAGAAGGCCAAGTCGCGGGTGCGCCGGCACCGAAGGCGGGCTTCCCAGGCCCAGGCGCAAGGGCCTCCGACGAGCGCATCTGAAGGTCGCCTGCGGCATCTGGAACAGGCCTTTCCGGGGCTGGCCATGCAGATGGGCGAAGAGCCCGACGCGATAACAGGCGCGGGAACTGGTGTCGGCCTGGGCTGACACCGGCAGCCGCAGGGGCGCAGCAGTCCAGACCGCAAGCCGCAGTGACAATCCAAAGCACACCGGGAGCAGCTCCCATCCTCCCCGCTCCCATCCTGCCTGCGTACAGGTCGCGCACTTCCGTCCACCCCCCACGTTCGGCGGCCCTTCCGCGCGGCAGCCCCCAAGAAACGCCTGCGCCATGCGTCGCATCTGTATGAGCACGAAAGGTGAGCTATGCGTGGAACGATGGCTGTGTGCATGCTCGTGGGCTGCATACTAGCCACAGCAGTCCAAAGCTTGGCCTGTCG
>CAIZKT010000171.1:0-11172 GCA_903933565.1 uncultured Victivallales bacterium
ACCCAAACCACTGGAGATGCGGTGGGCTCCACCGCCCGCGCCTGAGGCCATGCGCATCTCCAGGGGAATGGAGCGGCCGCGGCTCGCGGCCAGCGCCTGAGGCCAGGCGCCTCTCCACGGACCGGGAATTTTGGAGATGCGGTGGGCCGCCACCGCCGCGACGGCTGGAAAGCGCGGGCGGCGCATGCACATTTCCTGTCGGTGCGGCAGATCGCACGTCGAACCGAGAGAGCAACGGCGGTACGCCACCGCCTCAGATGGGAGACTGAGCCATGGGTCAGGTAAGCAACGACGTTCGGGTCTTCATCGGCACCTACACCGACACCGGCAGCCAGGGCATCTACACCCTGCGCCTGAACCTGGAGACGGGCGAACTGCGCGACTCTGGCCAGATCGCCGCGGCGGTCAACCCGGCCTTCCTCACGCTCAGCCGCGATGGCAACTTCCTCTACTCCGTCAGCGAAACCGCCAGCACCGGGACGGCGAAATCGGGGGCGGTCAGCGCCTTCGCGGTGGACGCTGGAACGGGCGCGCTACGCTTCCTGAACCGCCAGCTCTCCAACGGCACCAGCCCCTGTCACCTCTGCCTGGGCCTGGACGGCAAGGCGCTGTTCACCGCCAATTACAGCTCCGGGACGGTGACCATGCTGCCGGTCCTCGCCGACGGCCACCTGGGCGAACCCTGCGGCAGTATCCAGCACCGGGGTCGAGGCCCCAATGCGAGTCGCCAGGAAGGCCCGCACGCGCACTCGATCACGCCCGACCCGGTTACGGGCTATCTCTATGCCTGCGACCTGGGCCTCGATCGGGTCCTCGTCTACCGGGCCGAGGCGGGCAAATTCCTTCCGGCCGAGCCGTCGGCGCTTGTCGTCCACCCGGGCGCCGGTCCGCGCCACCTCGCCTTTCACCCCGGCGGGCGCTGGCTGTACGTCGTCAACGAGATTGACTCGACCGTCTCCGTCTTTGCCCGCCCTGACCCGAAGAGCGGCTTCGGCACGACGGAAATCCAGAGCCTCTCCACCCTGCCGGCGGGCACCGCCATGACCAGCTGGTGCGCCGACATCCACGTCCACCCGAACGGCCGCTTCGTCTACGCCTCCAATCGCGGCCATGACAGCCTCGCGGTCTTCGCCGTCAACCCGGCGAACGGTACCCTCGCCGCCGTCGGCTTCGACCCGGTGCTCGGCAAGACGCCGCGCAACTTCGCCCTCGACCCCGCCGGCCGCTGGCTGCTGGCCGCCAGCCAGGACTCGGATGTCATCAAGGTGTTCGCCCTGGATGGGAACAGCGGTCGGCTGACCTACACGGGCCACGCCGCCACCGTGCCGAAACCCGTCTGCGTGCGCTTGGCGCCGGGACGGTGAAGCAGACGCTGGGTCACCACTTGAACTTGCTTGAATCCGCCTCTACTGTTCAGCACGTTGGCCATTCCGAAGCGCCTCGAGCCAAGGGTTAGCGCATGGACCTGACCTCGACCGACCCGTCTTCGCGGACGCTCATGGATTTTCGGGACTACCTGCTGGACTGCGGCGCCTGCGTCGTCGGGGTGGCCGATCTGGCCGCCTGGCCCGGCTCCAGGACCAACGGCTACCGACGCGCCGTCAGCCTGGGTGTCGCCCTGCGCCCTGACCCCATCCTGAACCTGCGCGTCCGCCAGGACCGTCCCGCCGAGGCCGACCGCCCTGCGTATGCGGCACTGGCAGAACTGGCTCAGATCGCCATCCAGTGCCTGGAACAGCTCGGCGCCAAGGGCGAGGTCTTGGTCCCGCGGGATGATCCCGAGGCGCTGACGCACGAGGAAGTGGCGGTGCAGGCCGGCGTCGCCTGGATCGGCAAGTCCGGCCGCCCGGTCACCTGGGACTTCGGCACGGCCATTCGCCTGACCACGGTGCTGACCGACGCGGACCTGCCTCTCGACCAGCCGGTGAAACAGTCCTTCTGCGGCGCCTGCCTCGCCTGCACCGAAGCCTGCGTGGCCCATGCCCCCTCGGGCGTCATCTGGACCCGGGGAATGAAGAAGGCCGACTTCTTCAACGAAACCGCCTGCGCGGAGCGGCGGCGGCAGCTCGCCGCCCTGGGCCGTGACTGCCGCTACTGCATGAGCGTCTGCCCCTTCACCACCGTCTATCTCATCAACTGCGGCCTCACCGTGCCTACGGAGCCCAGCGCCGACGCCTGAAGTCTCTGCCGTACAGGGGGATACCGCGAACCCGCCCGGAATGGGCTGGGCATCGCGGGCTCCAGGCACACGGGGGATACCGCGAACCCGCCCGAAACGGGCTGGGCATCGCGGGCTCCAGGCACACGGGGGATACCGCGAACCCGCCCGGAACGGGCTGGGCATCGCGGGCTCCAGGCACACGGGGGGATACCGCGAACCCGCCCGGAATGGGCTGGGCATCGCGGGCTCCAGGGGCACCACGCGCCAGCCTGGAGTCGGCGGTCCGCTCCAGGCACAGCCGGGGTCACGGCGTCTTGAGTTTCAGCCGCGGCGGCATGGGGGGCGCCGGGGGACGGCGCCGGGACGGGCTCGGTTCGGCCTGGGTGCGGGCGCGTTCGACCATGGGCTGCACCCGCCTGACCTCACGTTCCGCCAGCCGACCATAGACGCTCTTGGCGTAGCGCTTCTCGGCCTGTCGGTAGAGCTCCAGGGCGCCTTCCAGGTCAGCCGCGCTCGCCGCCGTTTGCTCCTGCCAGAGGGCCCGTTCGTAAACGCGGCGGGCCTGTACCTCAGACTGCACCGCCGCCGCCATGCTGACCGACTCGGTCATGGTCTGCAGTTGGGTGCGTAACTCACTGCCGCAGAAGTGTACGTGTGGATCTTCCGCCACCTCATCCAGAGCCCTGAAGCAGGCCATCGCGTCGGCGCCGTCTCGGGTCTTGGCCAGGCGCTCGGTCACCCACTCACGCGCCGCCCCGCGCCGCTCCTCGCCGTCCAGCGTCAGCAGCAGCTTCGCCCAGGCCTGCAGCCGCACCGCGGTCGCGTCGACCTCGTGCCCTCTGCCGGGATACTCCTCCCAGGTCACCGTCGCGCCGCAGCGGTCGTAGTACTGGGCCGCCATGCGCGCATAGGCATTGGCCTCGTCGTTCTCGCCAGTGCCCACGTAGACCGCCCGCTCAGAAAGGTCCGGACGAGGCTCACGCACGAAGGGAAAGCGCCCTGCCAGCAGGATGAGGTAGCCCGCCACCCGCGGCTGCGCGGTCTCCGCAAAGACGCTGACCTGCCAGCCGCCCCGGCTGATGCCGGCCAGGAAGACCCGGCCCCGGTCGATGCGGACGTGGCGAGGCAGTTCCTCGAGCATACGTTCGAGCTGAGCCAGCTCCTTGGCCTGGTAGGCCTGTTGCTGCGCGGCGGTACGGCGGACCGGGCTCGGCTCGATGTACGTCATCCCGACCACGATCGCGCCCTTGCCGCCAGTCAGTTGCCGAATCAGTTCCGTCGTGGGTTCGCCATTCAGCCCGTGGTAGAGCAGGACGACCGGCCAGCGCCGCGCCGGGCTGTAGTCCGTGGGGACGTAGACCGGCACCTCCCGCTTCACCGCGGGCCAGGGGAGACGAAACTCCTCGCCGGGACGCGCTTCCGGCGTATCGAGGCGCTCCGACGGCGGCGCCTCCTGGCCACGGAGAAGAGGGAGCGCGAAGCAGGTCAGCCAGGCAGCCCAGCGGCAGATGGAGCACCGGCGCGGCATGGTCGGTTCACTCCAACCAGAGGCGGTCAAAGGTGTAGGCCACCCGCTCGGCGGGCCAGACGGCCGCCTCGCCGACCTCGGCCATGATCAAGGTCAAACTGGTCAGGCGGACCCCCGCGATCGGCAGCGCCAGTTCCTCCCAATCGCCCGTCGCCGACACGTAGCTGCGCAGCCGCGTCAGCTTGCCATCAACCACCACCTCAAGCCCGAAGGGGGCCCCGGGGTCGGCCTTGTAACGAATCTTCAGGACCTTGATCCCCGCCAGGTCGGCGCCCACCGCCTTCGACAGTCCGAGCATATCCCGGCGTCCCGCCGTGCGGGGCGCGCTGACCGTCAGGCAGCCATCGGCCACGACCAGAGTCGGCTCCGTATCGTTCCAGGAGGACCGCTGCCAGAGCGTAGCATCATCGCCATCGTCGAGGATGTGGCCCGCGAGCAGGGCCTGATCAGCCGCGAGCAACGGCCGAATCTCGAAACGGTGTGCCTGCGGCTGGTTCAACCGCCAGAGCGCGGCCGTATGCTCCTCAAGTTCCTGCCGCAGTTCGGCTTCACGCGGCTTCCAGGCGATATAGGCATCGACCTGCCCTTTGAAGTAGGCAAAGTTCGGCGTGCTCTTCTTCGTTTCGAGGTCGGCCAGGAGGGCGGCCTTCATCGCCTCGAAGTCGTCCGGGTTCAGCTTCGAATTGCCCCGCGCCAGCCAATGCCGCTGCGCCGCGAAGGTCCGCATCCGGGCGGCCACAGCGAAGCGTTTCTCCTCGACCGCCATGACCCGCAGCGCCTGCTTCAACATGGGGCTACGCGGGTTCCCGGCCAGGTTCACGCCAGCCGCGAGTTCCGTGTCCGCGACGGCGGCCACCGGCTGCCCGTCCACCAGCACCGTGTACTGCCCGGCCGACAGGCCGGTGACCGTGAGCATCTCGCGGTTGAGGTCGGCCATGAACGGCACCCACTTCAGCGCCTCCTCCGCGGCCGGGAGAACCGGATAGGGCAAGGCGGCCTCGGTGCAACTGAAACTGACCGTGCCGCCCTGGCAGCGCAGGTCCGTGATCTGGCAGTTCTCCTGGGCGGTGGCTTGTCCCTGCGCCGCGTCGAGGCTCAGCGCCGCTACCGTGCCCGAGACCCCCTGCCCCTTGAGGATGTAGTAGGCCATGACCAGTTGCCCGGCATCCCCCGGATGCACGCGATCTGGCCCCACCAGGGTCGCGGCCGGATCGGCCTGCTGCAAACGCGCGTTCAATGCGGTCATCGGGCCGTGCAGATCAATGACCGCGGCGCCCAGCCGCTCCGCGATGCCACGGGCGCCCTCGCCGCAACGCCCCAGGGCCTCGTTGACCCCCACGCAGTTCTCCGTCGGCATGACCCCAGTCTGGTCGTAGATGGAAGGCGTGATGAAGACCACTCGGCAGGGCAACGCCTGGAGCCGTTCCGTCAACTGGGTCAGCGCCTGCAAGTACGCCTCGATGGCGCCCTGGCGCCGCGCCTCGACCGCCTCGCCGGACTGCCCCGGAGCGTACAGCCCGCGGCCGACATCATTCATCCCCAGCATGATCGTGGCCACCGTCGGCTGATGCACCCCGATGTCCCAATCGAAACGCTGCACCGCCCCCGCCGCCGAGTCGCCGGAGATGCCGCAGTTGAAGCTGCGGAATTCGCGTTCGGGATAGCGGGTGGCATGGAAGAGATAGATGAAGGAATGATAGCGTCGGCCGTGGGTGATACTGTCGCCGACCACGGCCCAGCGGTCGCCGGCCCGGAACTGCCGATCCGGCGCCTCCGCCGCCCCGGCCCCCAGCGTCAAGCCCGCCACCAAGGTCAGCAGACCCGCCCCGTAAAATCGCTTCATCGCCTTGCCCCTTTGCTTGCCTTAGACGTCGCGTCGCCCGAGCTCGGGCTCGCGGCGACACTCCGGCCTTACTGCCATCGCCAGCCTACTCCGCTCGCAGTTCCAGGCTGGCGGCATTCGTCCACTCCAGCCAGTCGCCAACCCCGTAGTCGTAAAGCGAGAACCAACTCCCCGCCGGAAAGGCCCGCTCCAGTTCAGCCTGCGGGATGGGCGCGACGCCCTCGGCCCCGAGCAGGACAAACTCGCCACTCTTGATGCCCTTGACCGGAAACTCCGCCTGACCATCGGCCGAGGCGAGGCGCGCCCCGTGGTAGTAACGGAAGCCGCGCAGGTAGAACTTCGTATCGGTCAGCAGGCGATCCTCCGCGGCGCCGCGGCTGCGCCCGATGCCGATGCAAGGATCGAACTCCAGCTTCAGCGTCGCGGTCTGCTCATCGCCGCTGACGCTGAGCACCTGCAGGCTGATGCGGCGGACGGGGTTGACCACATGCACCACCCGTCCCACCCAAGCCTTGGCCACGCTGGCGGGCACCTGGATGGTCAGCGCGGTCGCAACCCGGTCCACCGCCACGATGCGGGCGCGACCGCCGGCACTGGGCTGGATGAGGCCGACCCCGTTCCGGGTCAGCCGGGTGCCGCCGACCAGAGCGATCTTGACCGGGCGGCCGTCGAGGGTCTCGGAGTACAGGCCGAAACGCCCCGCGAACTCAAAGCCCCCCGGGGCCGTGAAAACACGCTCCGCCGCAAGGCTGTAGAAGATCACATCCCGGCGCTGGTCGAGGGTGACCTCGTAGGCCTGCGCTTCGGCCGCCTCGACGCCTTCGCCGCTGAGCTCCAAGCGCCGCAGAGCGCTGATCAGAGGCGCCCCGCGGTACAGTTCCATGAAGGAGACGAAACGGGTGCGCAGCGGGCCTGGTCCCTGCTCGTGGCGCAGCAGCCACTTCATCTCGTAGGGCGAGGCGCCGGCGGGCGAGCGGCCATTGCACACCGCGATCTCCTGCGGCGCGTCGGTCGGCGGCACGCTGAGCCGGAAGTGCAGCCCGTCGGCGTTGCGCAGGGCCCAGTCCGCCGACCAGCCCTCGGCCGAGCTCGCCCGCTGCACTTGGTCGAGGTGCGCGAAGCCGAACATCAGCCCGCTGTAGCCATAGTTGCTGCGGGTGCAGCCATTGGCCTTGAGCCAGTCCTCGCTGCCATAGGGCACCTCGGCACCTGCCAAGGTGCCGCCTGCCTGGGGCGTGAGCTTCAGGCCCGTGACCTGGAACCCGGCGTCCTCCTGGCCGTGGAAGCTCCACCAGGCCTCGCGCCCGCCGAAAACGCCGTAGAGATCGACCGCATAGAAGCGCTCCGCGTCGACGTCGATCAGGGCCAGGCAGCGCCGCTGGCCGTTGCTCGGGTCGACCTCGTAGCCGCTGCCCTCGGCCACCCGGTCCTTGAAGGCGGTCGCCAAGGCCTCGGCAACATGCATGGGCCCGGCGTCGGCAAAGAGCTGGGCAGTGGCGGTCATATTCGCGAAGGGAATCTGCCGGGCCACAAGCTGCGTCATCCAGTTGCCGTACCACGAGTTCCAGTTGCGCGGGTAGCCCAGGTGGCCGAGGATCTCGCTTTGGAAGGCATCGAGACCGATGTGCATGAGATCGTCATGGCAGTGGCTGCGGTAGCGCCCGTACATCATCCAGAGCGCCCGTTTGCTCTCGCCCTGGCCGCTGCGTAGGATGGCCAATCCGTAGCCGTCCGAGAGGCGGCTGGCGTCATTCCAGTCGTCGGGCCAGGCCGCGGCCGCCTGCTCGACCTGCGCCCGCGTCCGCGGAAAGCCCGGCGTCGGCTGCCAGCCGGGCCAATGCGCCAAGGCCCAGGCGAATTTCGCCTCGTCGAAGACCTTGGCGGCATGCTCGAAGGCCTCGGTGCCGCCATTCTGGGCGGTGATCCGGCCACGCCTGTCGTAGTGCGGCGGGGAGCCATCGTCGCCCACCCGCGGGTAGGTGCGGTCGATGGTCACCGTGTTCATGGAGAAATCGAAAACATTGTGGTAGCGCCGGCTGCGGGTCAGATTCGGGTAGCGCTCCTCGGGGTAAACCTCCGGCCGCAGCGCCCGCAGATGCTCCACCGACTCGACAATGGGCCCCAGCGCGGTGACGTGCATGCCGTTGTAGCCGCCGCTTGATTCGTAGGGCGCGCCATCCCGGAAGTAGCCGTTGGCCAGAAACACCCGCATGTTGCCGCCGCCGTCGAAGAGCCAGTCCATGAAGTCGCTGCCGCGGCGGTAGTTGAGCATCTCCGCCATGCGCGCCAGGCCCCACTGCGAGTAGGGCTCGTTGGAGGCCGTGGAGCCGTCCATGGCCGCCTGCATCCAGACCGCCATCAGGTTCTCTTCGATAAAGCGCCGCAACTGCTCATGGTTCTCGAGGGCGAAGCCCTTACCGCGCAGGTAGGGCAGAATCTCGGCGTCTTGCCCGATCGCTGGCCAGATGCGGTCGTACGCCTCAGCCAGCCCAATCTGGTAGCTCGGCTGGTCGATGGCGTACACCGTCAGCCCCGAGGCGTACAGGCAGGGGCCCTCGCTGAACGGCGCCTGGCCCAGCCGTTCAACCTGACTCTGGCTGTTGCGGTGACGGTGCTGCGTCATGGTCGCCAGGTAAGCGTACTCAACCGCCAAGCGCGAGAGCGCGACCAGGGCTTTGTGGACGTAGCGGGCGTCGCCGCTCGCCAGGTAACTCTGGGCGCAGTTGGGGGCCACCTTGAGCATCTGGTGGCAGTAGGATTGGGCGATCTCCGCCAGAAAGCCGTAGCGCGCGCCGGCACGCTCGAAGCCGCCACCCATGCCGTCATCGGGAAACTCGCCACTGGTGAAGTCGCCCTTGCCAAGATCGTTGGACGGATAGCTCTCCTTCCCCACCGGGCAGACGATCTTCCAGGGGTAGGGAACCGCGGCCGTGTAGCTGCGCAGCGACTGGCCCCGATCATTCATCCACGGGTAGTAGGCCCCCTTTTCGTAGATCGCCGCCCCATGCACCGGACAACCCTCCTTGACGTTCGTCCAATGCCAGCGCGGAATCGTCGAGTCGGGCTGCAGCCCCCAGATGGCGTCGTCACTCAGTTCGAGGTAGGCGACGGCGGGTGCCCCGGCGCGTTTGGCTGTCTCGGTCGTCTGCGCATCGGTGAGAGTCTGGCCCGCCTTCAACTCCGGCAACGCCTCGCCCAGCGGCCAGCGCCGCGGCAGGGCCACGCCCTTGAGCGTCCGGGCTTCCCGCAGTTGCTCGAACGACCAGATATCGATGACCACGCTCTGCGCTGCGAGCGGACCGCCAAAGCGGATTTCCGCCGCCACTGCCGCCGCCGTGGCCCGGAAGTAGAACTTGCGGACTTCGCTCAGCGCCGGCAGCCGGGTGCGGTCCAGAAGCACCACGCAAGGCGGCACGGTCACCACCAGGTCCGCGGTCTCCCGCGGCACCTTGAGCGCCACCATGAACAGCCGCTCGACCCCCACCACGTCCGGCTTGTAGACGATCATATCGGCACCTCCAGCGCCCAGGCCCACCAACAGCCCGACCCAAAGGGCCAGGGTACAAGATTTCGCGCAAGCCATAGCAGCCACTCCTGGTGATTGCGGGCGGACTCGGCGCCGAGCGTCACGCCGACGGGTGGATCAAAGTGCCCCCATGAGACCCCGCCGCGCCGCAGCAACGACGCATTCAGCGATGGCAATGCACAGAGCGCAGGTTTCCAGTTCCGGCTCCGACTGGGGCAAAAGCCCAACCAAGGGGTACTTCGACGGCAGATAGACCGCATCGACCACGTCGCACTCGTCCTCGGTGATGCCGGACGCGATACCCGCAGCGGCCAGCATTCCCGCGAGTTCCTGGATGCTGTGCGTCCTGCGGAACTCGAGATGGTGCATGACGACAACTGCTTTGATCGCCTTCTCGATGGCCTGTTGCGCATTCTGCAGACACGAATTCAGGTAGCCGCCATCGAGACTCAGCCGCGCCACGGCTAGGTTCTCCTCGGCATACCGAAGCCAGATGCTGGCCTCAGCGCTCATAGATGACCTCTCCCCGCTCGATTTCGGCCGTCATGGGGCCCGGGACTGGCTGTGCGCGAACCGGGATCACATCGACCGGAATGGTTTTGGCCACCGGTCGAACCCGGCGCCGGTACCTGAGCGCCAGCGGTAGGTAGCGCTCCTGACTGCTCTGGAACACCGCCACGTCCACGTCATGCGGGTCGGGAGACGTCAGGAAAGACCCGAACACGACAACCCGCTGCACCTCGGGGTCCGCGCTGAGGCAATCCGCGAGGGACCGTTTGATCTCTGCCTTCTCATCTGCCGTGAGTTTCACCGCTCCGACTCCGTATACCATACCCGCCAACGATCTGCCCATATTGCTCCGCCGAACAGCCCGAATCATCCTAAGAGTCTCTTCACAAGTGCCGCAACACAGTATCCCGCCTGCAACGTCGCCGCAAACCGCGCGACATCCCCGCGTGCCGGGCCCGGCGGGCGCGATCCCCTGACCCGTTGCCTCGCCGCCAGGAGCAGCCAGACTCACAACCGAACCGTCAGCAGCACCATGCCGCCGAGGGCCAGGGCCAGGCCGGCCAGGGCCCGGCGGCCGGGACGCTCCCGCCAGAACCCGAATCCGGCGAGCTGCACCAGCATCACCACCCCAATCGTCGTGGCCGGGAAGACGATGATCCCATCAACGTCGCGCAGGGCCCAGACCCGCAGGCTGGACGCCGCCAGCGCGCAGGCGCCGGCCAGCAAGCCGTAGAGCACCTCCCGCCGACCCAGCCGCACCCGGGCCGCAGCGGAACTCACCCCCGCTAGTACCATGGCCAGCGAAAACGTGATCAGCAGAAAGAACGAGCGCGCTTGGTTGTCGGGATAGGACCGCGTGGCCCGCAGGCAGACCTCCCAGGCCCCCTGCCCCACAAACGCCGTGCCCAGCCAGAGAAGCCAGCCGCGACGCTGCGCCCGGGTCGGCGCCCCCGACCCACCCCGGCCGACGGTAAGAAGCGTGGCCGCAGCCGCGCCCCGGCCCTGACCCCCGCTCAACAGAAACAGCGCCCCCGCTACCGCCACCATCCCCAGCACCCGAGCGCCCAAGGTCAGGCTCAGGGGCGACAGGGGGACCTCATGCCAGAAGAACAGCGAGGCCAGTCCCGGAATGATCATCGAACAGCGAATGACCGCCCAACTGACCCCCAGCGAGCCCAGCTCGATGGCCTTGATGGAGGCCAGGCCGGTAAGCCAGTAAAAGACCGCGGCAATCATGGCGCCCGTGCCGGCCAGGCGCCAGAACTCGGCCAAACGCGACCAGTCCAGGGCCGGCAGGGCGACGGCAAGAGTGATCAGGCCGCCCGTCACCCGGTAGGCGGCATTCAGACCGTGCGGATCCGCCCCGCGGCCCACCGCCCAACGCAGCGACACCGCCAGCGCACTCATCAGCAGAATCGAGGCCAGCAGATACAACATGCGTACTCCCGTCCCGACACCTCCGCCTCTGCCCGACCACCAACCATAGCGCGCCGGGCCACCCCCGGCGATGCGGCCGGGATGCGGCCTCTGCGCCTCCCCCGGGCTGTTTCAAGAAACGACCGCCGTCGTACCGCCGGCCGTGAAAGCGGCGTCGACGGGCCGCG
>CAIZKT010000172.1:0-1997 GCA_903933565.1 uncultured Victivallales bacterium
CACAGAAAGGATGAGAGATGAGCAGCATAGCGGACTGCCAAGCGACCATCTTCGTAGTGCCGCTTGCAGAGCTGGGGGAGGTCCAACTCAGGTTCATGCGTGAGGTCGGCAGCTCGCACTTGGTCCTGCTCATGGCTGTCCACAACCCCGACTACGGCATGCTGTCTGTAAGGAGACGCGCTGAGGTTCTCAACACCATCCGCGCCCAACTCCGGGATCTCGGGCGCGACCGGGTGCCAGTCGAGTGCGTCATTCTCGGCGGTAGGTTCGGCGACAGTAACCCAGTTGTGGGAGAGGACACCTGCAAACTCGATAGGGCGTGGAAAGTCGTCAAGCGCATCTGCGTTTTTGTCAAGGCTGTGTCAGTCAGCGATACAGTCCCCCACGCGGTGCTGTCCCCAGACCTCGCCCACCTGCAAGCCGATCTCGACTACCTCCAGCGTGTGAGAGAACGGCGGGAGGAGTTCACCTGGCTGAGCAATGTCCTGGACCTAACGCTGACGCTTGGCGTGAGGCGAGAAGGAATGGACTGGCGCTTCACGGTATCCAATGCAGAATCAGGCCGGTTGGAGTTACCGCTGGACACAGTACGCCAGGCGTTGGTTGGTCTGAGCGGAGCAGGGCTGCAGAATACCGCCGGCGCGCTCGTGCCTGAGAGAGTGCGGGCCGAAGTGGCACGGGAACTGGAGGGATGGATGCGGAAGAATCGGATCGGTTGCACCTGCGCAATCGACCTAACTCTGCAGTGTCTCGACCACCAGACGGCGCTCAGCATCCAACAGTCGCCGATCAAAGTGGAGGTCAGATAGCCATGACATCCATGACGCGTACCAACAACGACGTCACCGAGCAGGGCGCACCGAGCGAGCTGGTTACCCAGGAGGAGACAGCCAACACCCTTGCCCGTGTGCTATGGGAGACCACGGCCCTAGTCTCGGAGTTCGAGGCTCCAGGCGAGATCACGAAGGACCTGTCGGGCACAAACGTGGCAGTCACCAATCCCGGCCTGGCCGACACGCTGCTGGCGGAAGTTAGCTGCCTGGGACATCGCGACCTCTTCCCTCGACCCTACGACTGGGAGAATCTGATTCCGCAGCTTGAGCCGGGCGAGGAGCTCCTGTGGATGGTGGAGAAGCTAGGCGGCAACTACTCCATCCACCTCGGAGCCAAGTTCGGGACCGACGCACCGGAAGGCAAGATGACCGTCGACCAGCCGGGCCTGCGCCACAAGCGGTTGGTCGTTCTCTGTGACAGCCTGGCACGGCGGTCCTTCCCCGAAAGCGAGTTGACCCTGCTCAAGCCGGAGAGCGTCGTCGCCAAACTCGAGGAGGCCTCCAAGCAGTGGGGCAGACAGGTCACCTGCGTGGCTGGCGTGCCCTCGCCCAAAGAGTTGGAAGGTGACCGGCTCATCGCGGACCGCGACGAGGAGACGCGCCCCTTTGCCAGCCTCAACGACGCCATGGAGGCGCTCATCGAGGAGGACGATTTCGCTGTTGTGTTCAGCGTCGCCAAAGCATCACCCGCGGACTTGCTGGCGCAGTTCCGCGCCAAGGCTGATTTGCGGGACCAGATAGGACCATCGATCAAGCAGGAACTGGGGAGGAATTGGTCGCAGTCGAGGGAATCAGGGGAACAGACGAACAAGAGCCGTACTTGGGGTGGTTCCCAAGCGGAGCAACGCGGGCTTCTGCCGAAACTCATGCAGGGAGTCGTCGGTTCTCGGAAGGAATCCGCCTGGTGGCGACCGGGCACCCAAGCCGCAGTTTCCTACAACGAGAGCCAGACCATCTCGGTAACGAAAACGGACAGCAAGAGCGAACAGGACGGTAGCAGCGTTTCCATCACCAAGCTGAATACACTGCTCGAGTACTTGGACAAGTCTCTGGAAGCGAGCATGAAACACCTGCAGATGGCGATGGGCACTGGCGGTTACTATGGCTGCGCCATGGTCTACGCTGCAGATCGCCACGCATCTCGACGCATCGGCAAGACGCTGG
>CAIZKT010000173.1:0-4684 GCA_903933565.1 uncultured Victivallales bacterium
TCAAGGTACCGCGAGATGGGCGTTGTCTCCTCGGCTTCCCCACTTCGACGTTGGACGTTCGATGTTCGGCGTTCGTGCCAACTCCCTTAGCAGCGACCGGGGAGAACGCAATCCGCGGTGCAAGGAGGATCTTTGATGCCGAAGTCATTCACCTACGAGCTGAATTCAGACCCGGTGGAAGCCCTCGAACGAGCCAAGCAGGCAGCGGCAAAGAGTGGCGCAATCTTCCAGGGAGACTCGACCCGAGGTACGTTCGCGGCCACGGGGGTATCGGGAGGATATGAGATCTCTGGGCAACGCGCGGTGATCACCGTTGTCGACAAGCCATTCTTTGCGTCCTGGTCCAGGGTACAGGCGGAGTTGTCGAAGTTCTTCGGGACAACGATTACCTGAAGGCACGGATTGTGAAAGGGAAGATCCTCCGACCCCTGGGCCGCTTCGATGACGTGGTAGCGTACCTGAAGGGGCTCCAAAAGCACGCAGACTTCCAGGTGAAGCCGATCACCGAAATCATCGCCTACGAGATCAGGCTGTCCGGCCAGCGAGACTCGGCCCCACACGATATGGCGGAAACATCGTTGGCCCCAGGGGTCGTACCGCAGTAGCGTTGGAGTCGTGCCACCGCTGAAGCTGAGCACTGACCGCGGGCTATGAGGGCCCAAAGCCCGGACGGGACCAGGGTGCTCCTTCTCGAATCCCTGGGCGCAAGTGGACATGGCCTGGGCATATCGATACGGTTACATCACCTGCTCTAAGAGCGGGACCCCGACCCAAGGGGACGACAAGCAGGCCAGCCGCGGGTACCCAGCAAAGCAAAGGAACTCCACCATGCCAAGAGGCCCCCTGTCAGCCGACCAAAAACTCATGATGCAGAGCGCCCGCAAGAGCACTGCGCAGGACCGTGAAGCTGCGTTCGCTGCGCTCGAAAGTAACGCCCAGTTCACGAATCCTAAGTTCTGGGCAAGGCTCCCAACGGAGTGCCAGGATGCTGTCTTGGAGGCCATCCGCAAGGCGCAGCGAAACGAGAGGAGGGCGGAGGTAGAGTTCTTGAAGCAGAGGCTTACGGAGTTGGAGGCTGAGGGGTGAGATGGGCGACTGGCGGCCGTGACCCGGCTGGCCAGCGAACCGGTCAAGCCCATCCTGCGCCCAAATCCGAATCCAGCCAAGAAGGCAGAAGAGCCGATAGGGTGGATGTGCCACCGTGGCGGCGCCATTCCGGACCGACCCGAATCTGTCGGGTGCTCCAGTGCCTACGGGCTATCTGCACCGCATAACGGCCCGCTACGGCTGTGAGCCCTGCCCGGTCAACGGGTGGCCGGCGGCTAGCGGCCGTGGCGGGTGGTGCCGTCGAGGTAGGGCTGCAGGATGGCGGCGATGCGTTCCGCAATCAGGGCGTAGCCCGCGTCGTTGGGGTGGACGGTGTCGGCCAGCAGTTCCTCGTTGCCCAGGACGCCATGCATGATGTCAGGGATCAGGATCACGCCCGCTTTCCGGCAGAGCTCACGGTGCATCCTGGCGCGTTGGCCAGACACCAGGCCGAGGACTTCGGTGTAGGCCACCACACAACCGCGCGCCTGCAGTTCCGCAAAGACCTCCCCCAAGGCTGACCGCGTTTCGTCGATGTGCGTGCCCCGCAGGATGTCGTTGCCGCCGAGAGTGACGACGACCAGCGCAGCACGCAGGTTGGGGGCTTCGTACACGGCCTGCAGGCCATCGCGCGCGGTGAGGCCGCTGACGCCATGGACCATGACCTTGCGGCCGAGGAGCCGACCAAGTTGTGCCGGGTAAGTTCCCGTTTGCACGCTGGCGCCGACGCCTTCGACCAGGCTGTCGCCAAGGCAGAGAACCGGGCCTTCGCTCACGGGCAGGTTGCGCATATCCCAGGCGTTCACCCGCTCGGGCCGCAGCAGACGTACGAGTCCCAGCGCGAGCAAGACGGCGAGGAAGAGGGTGATGGCGATGCGTTTCATGGGATCTGCCGACCCAACCTGCCGACATCCTGCGGCCCTACCCGGCTGCCCTGCAGCCAAACCTGGCCGCAACCTTCGGCAATACTATGGTCACTCGCCATTGCCTGCGGTTACTTTTACCTCTTTGAACATGAACAGGTTATCGCTGAGACGCAGTTTCTTGCCACTGGCTGTCGTTACATCTTTGACGACGACTTCTTCAGTTCTGACATAGGGGTATTTCTCCACGTAGGCATCGTCTGTGAAATTCGGGTTGAAATTAGCAAAGATGGCCGGACCCTGATAGTTGTCGGGGTGGTTAGCGTCATCAATACGGAGTTTGTCGATGGTGATCCGCGTAGGCATGTAACAGGGATAGCCGAAATCGTGCTGTCCGGAATAGGAACCGCCAACCAGGCTGGCGGTGACCTTTCTGCCGCCGGCCGGGATGAAGACGCAGTTGCGGACGACAAACTCACCTTCCCACGTGCTGCCGTAATCGGAGCGCAGATTGATGAAGCAGCTCCCGTAGACGGTGCTGTTCTCAACGGTGAAGGTTCCACTGCCGATCGCGTTTATTCCTGCATGGCCAAGGGTTGAGTTGCGAATGGTGGCATTGGCGACCCCCATGTGAGCGTCAAACCGCGACCAAGTACATCCGTCGAGCAGGAGATTCTTGCAGTAGTTGGACCCCATGATTCCCCAGTACTTACCGTCCTTAATGTCATTCGTCTGAGTGCAATTGAGGAAGGAGATGTTCAGGGCCCGGTTGACGGAGATGTCATAAGTGCCCATGGAGACGGGCACACCCGCTGAGCCGATGGTCCCGTAGGTCTTGTGGCCGGTCAGAATCGTGTTCTTGACGGTTACATTGGCGCAACTGCCGATGTTGATGAAGCCGCCGTAGGGTGCCCCGTGGTCACCCTCGCCGGTGATGCGGTGTTCGAGCCTATCCACGACCACATTGGAGCGTCTGATCTCCAGGCCACGGCCGTAATAGGTGTAGTTCGATTCGGCGGCGTTGGCAAGGGTGGTGAAATGCCCTCCGGTGATGGTCAGCGGCTTCTCGTCCATAGGGTGGGCCGTGATGTCGGTGATCTGGTCGAAGTCCCAGATAATGGGTGCGTTCATATCAACGTTTCCATCTTTGTCAACGATGCAGATATCTGTCTGTGGAGAACCATTGTTACGGTTTGCCCCATACCTGATATACCGTTTGATATGTGAATCGGTGACGGAGACAATGCAGGTGCCAGGCAACGTGATGTTCAGGCTGCGCTGATTACGTTTGAGGGAAGAAACCCCTTCGAGTTTGAAGGGTTGCAGCTTTGATCTTACCGTGAAGATGTTAGCGCCACGGGCAACAACCTGGGTATCGTCAATGATGAAACGGGCGGAGCCGAAATCGGTGTCGGTCTGGATGACGGCTGTCCTGTCCTTGCCGCCGATATAGTAGGTCGCATTGTCGTCGGCTTTTACGGGAAGCCCGTGCTTGTTGGCGAAATCATGGGCCGCGGCAATCGCGTCGATATCATCTTTGACACCGTCGCCCCAGGCTCCGAACTCACGGTAGCAGACAACGTCCGCGAGTTTCTGGCTGTAGTTAAAGCCTTCAGTCATCGTATAGACCCCCTTCATTCGGCAAACCTCGTTAGCAAAGAAACACGTGTTCCCGCGCAGGAAGCCTTGAGGGACATCCGTGCGCAGCACGATATTCCCGTCTGACACATCCATCTCAAAGAAGTCCGGCTTATCTGGTTTCCGGTCGGAAAACACGATGGCCGGGCCCGTAACCGGCAAGATGGCGATCCTCAGCCACAGGCCCGTGCTGTCGTAGACCAGACTACGTAACGCCTCAGCGGCGGCGAGGTCGGCCGCTTCATGGGCGATGACGAATGAACCGAGGTCCTTGCCAGCCACGATGAAGCCCGAAAGTGCGTATTCCTGCCGCTGCCGGTGCTCATAGTCCGCCGGCACCGACAGCGTTGCCAGCCGGGCGGCGGCTTTGTGATCCCCGGCGTCGCCGCAGAATTTGCGCAGAAAGAACTCGACACCCGTCCGGGTGCCGGCCGCAGAGCCCCCCAGAATGAAGATCCTCTGACCCACCGCCTTGATGAGGAAACCTTCGTTGCCGACGGTGTGCCGGTCAAACGCGAACGAGGCGAGCGACTCGCGGCGGGTTTCCCCCACGACGATCTCTTCGCCAGACACCGCATTGCCGCCCTTGTCGGTGACGACCTCCATTCGGACCCCGCTGGCTTGGAGGAATTCACGGAGCAAGGCCGCGGCCCCGGCTTCAGTCCGGACGGCGCCACGGGCGACGACGATCTGGTACGTCGAGGTTCCCTCCCTGATCACGTCCAAGGGGGGCAAGGCGTCCAGGGTTGGCTGGCCTTGTGCGCAGATGGCAACGGCGGTGGTCGCCACGGCCAGGCTGAGCCTCACCCACCGCAGATCACATCGGGGCCGGAAAGGCGGAAACGCGCTCTTGCCTGCTCGGACTGTCGACAACATGGACGTCTTTTCCTGATGGGCCTGCCGAATCAGGCCGATATTTCGGGTGCCGATGGGGGAAAGAAGTTCCGGCTGAGTGCCGTGCTGACTCGATGCGTCGGGGCCCTCATCGTATTCCTCCCGCCGGGAGACACTACAGCGAGCCCGCACACGGTTCAAGCCGCAGGGCGCGGCTGGGGCGCAAGTCAGCTCCGTAGGGGTTTGCTTGTAGGAGACTTGCA
>CAIZKT010000174.1:0-10356 GCA_903933565.1 uncultured Victivallales bacterium
CAGGTTTTGCCTGGCGCGGGCGCGGCCCGGACTCAGTTCCAGACTGCGCTGGCCGACAGGCCGAGCTTTGGGCTGCTGTGGCTTGACACAGCTTTGCGTCGCCGCAGTCTAGTCCACGCGGTTGCGGCCGTTGAAGCTGGCCGAGCGCAGTTCGCCGTGCCAGATCAGGCGGGCCTGTTGCAGTCCGGCGCAGGCTTCGGCGGCGGGCGGCCGGTAGAGCAGCCGAAACACCGCCGCCCAGTCGTCGAGTCCGAGCAGGGCGCGCGGTTGCGGCTCGCCCGCCTTCCTCACAAACCAGGCCGGATCATTCAGGTCCAGCGCCAGCGTGTAGGCTTCCCCGGGCGCCAGGATATGCACATCCTGGTCCGTGGGTACGGGCGCCGGGTCATCGGTCCGGGCCCAGCGCCAGGCGGTGGGTTCCGGCTGCCACTGCTGGCGGTCGGAAAGCAGGGCCAGTGAACGGCCCTTGGGAAGGTCGACGATGGCCAGGGGCTGCGCCGAGACATTGAGCAGACGCACGGTCAGCTTGCCGGTGCGCAGGCGGCGGTCCGGGGCCTGGTCGAAGGTCAGTCCAAGGCCCAACGGCCCCGAGCGGTGAGTCCGCAGCACCGCGATGCCGTTGGCGCCCACCGCGACCTCCATCTCCAGCGGAATCTGTACCCCATCCCGATTGCGTTCCCACTCGACCGCGAGGGCGGTGCCCTGCTGCATGAAGTACGCCTCGATGCCATAGCGCACGTTCATGGCGCTGGTCCAGCAGTTCTCGACCCGACCGCGCAGGAAGAGTCCACTCGCGGGCCGCGCCTCGGTCAGCGTCTGCACTTCGAAGAGGCCGTCCGGGCCCTGGGCCAGCAGCGCGTACACCCGGTCGCCGCGCTTTGCCATAGTCTTGGAGAGGTTACCGCCCCAGCGCTGGCGCGGCACGGTCGAGGCCTCGTAGCCCAGACGGACGTAGTCGCCGCGAAAGAGATCGCGGGGGTCGACGGGGGTCGTCCGCAACCAGACCCGGGTGCCATGGACCGCGACGGCTTCGCGTTCGCCGGCCATGTACCCCAGTACCAGGATTTGCAGAGCGGCCGCGACGATGGGTAGCCAGGGACGCATCAGCCGCCTCCTTTCGCACGCTTGCCGCGGGCATAGAGGAAGCCTTCGATGAAGAGGGCCGCGCCAATCACCAGGAAGGCAAGGCCGCGGGCCAGCAGGCTGCTGAAGAGGTCGACGTAGCGCGCCCCGGTGAGGGCGACGAGAAGCACGCAGCCCAGGGCCACAGCCCGCATCTCGCGGCGCCGCACGCCCTGAGCCATGAGGCTGACAGCGTGAGCCAGCAGCACCAGATTGAAGGGCAGAGCGACGAGCCACACGTCCGGGCGTGACAGGAACACCGCCAAGGCATAGGCCGCCAACAAGGCCAGCGGCGCCAGCCACTGATCGAGCGGCATCCAGGCCTTCTTCGCGCCCGCTTTGACGCGCCGAACTCCCAGGAGCAGCCAGGCAGCGACGGCGGCCACCAGCGGCACCACCCAGTACGCCATGCCACTCCACCCCAGACTCACCCGCTGCAGATCGAGGATATCGCGGGCCACATCCCCGAAGCTCAGGATGTAGACCAGCACCAGGTAGGCCGCCAGACCCAGGCCGCGGTAGCACGGCGCTGACTCGGGGAATAGCGCGGCGTCCTCGTGCAGCCAGCCCGCCCCCATGGCCAGGACGCTGAACGCCAGCAACACCTGGAACGTCAGGGCGCCATTCGCGCAGGCGGCGGAGATGAAGGCGAGGGACACGCCCACGGCCACCAGCAAGCAGACGAGGAGCACCCGGGAGCGTTCGCGATACGCCAGCGGCAGCAACCCGATGAGCAGCAGCGGCAGGGCGGCATGAACCGGCGCGTGGAAGGCCACCGACTCCGACCCGGCCCAAAGGGTCAACAAGACCAGCGCGATCAGGGCCTGAAAGATCGACGGCATCGTCCAGGCCAGCAGAAAGGCGCCCACTCCCCAGATCAGGAAGCCGCTGGGGAAATGCTCGTCAATGTGGTAGATCTGGGCCACCAGCCAGATGCCGGCGCCGAAGAGCATGGTCCCCCCGACCGTCAGCGCCTCGCCCAGGGCCCGGTAGCGGGGTTTGGCCTGAAAGAGGTACAGCCCGCCCGCATGGGCCGCCGCCAGCGCGCCGAACACGGTGGCCAGCTTCGCCAGTTTGGGCATGGCGTGCCAGTTGTAGGCGAACAGCAGGATCACCCCCAGCCCAACGATCAGCGCCCCCAGCCCGCAGAAGATCAGCGTGGCCCAAGGGCGCGTCGGCGTCGGCACCGGGTACAGGGCCCGCAGCCGCGCCGCCTGCTCGGCACTGATGATGCCCTCGCGCTCCCAGCGCTCGCTCTCGGCGGTCAACCAGCGAATCTCGTTACTCATGCCGCATGACTCCCGGAAATCCCACGCCGCCTACCATACGCCGCCGGTGAGCGGATTTCGCGGCTTTAGCGCGGGGCTGGGTGCAGGTCGGTTCAGGGGTGGTCGGCGCGGCTGGGGGGGAAGGTCGGGCCGACCGCGGCTCCACGCCTGGCGCCCGTCTGGCGCGAGGCGGATTAGAGATGCCGTCTGCAAGACCCCCGAGACGGCGGAAGTCCGGCTGGGCGAGTGGCGTTCCGAGCACGACTGTCTATAATGTGCGACGGATTGGTGCTATAGGAAACGCCGTAGGCAGCAGCAGCTGGCCGTCTTGTGGTTGGATCATACTGCGGGGGAGGTACACTGATGGCGGATAAGGTTGTCTTGGCCCTGGCGGCTCATCCCGATGACATCGAGTTCATGATGGCGGGCACGCTCCTGCGCCTGCGCGACGCGGGGTGGCGCCTGCATTACATGAACCTCGCCAACGGCAGTTGCGGCACCGCGGTCGACGACGTGCCCTCGATCGTGTTGAAGCGCACCGCGGAGTCGCGGGACGCCTGCGACAGCATCGGCGCGGTCTGGCATCCGCCGATCGTGAACGATCTGGAGGTCTACCACACCAACGGGCAGATCGGCAAGGTCTGCTCGGTGATCCGCCAGGTCCGCCCGCGGATCGTCCTGACCCAGTCACCGTGCGACTACATGGAAGAGCACATGAACGCCTGCCGCACGGCGGTGACGGCGGCCTTCTGTCGCGGCATGCGCAACTATCCGGTGGAGCCGTTTGTGAGCCCAATCGGTGATGATGTCACCCTCTACCATGCCATGCCCCACGGTTTGCGCGGTCCGCTGCGTGAGCGCATTCGGCCGGGCCAGTACGTGGATATCGCCCCCGTCATCGCCGCCAAGCGCGAGATGCTGGCCTGTCACCGTTCGCAGAAGGAATGGCTCGACAAGAGCCAGGGCCTCGACGCCTATCTGGTGACCATGGAAGACTTTGCCCGCGAGGTGGGCGCCCGGTCGGGACGCTTCAGCCTGGCCGAAGGCTGGCGGCGACGTTCGCACCTGGGCTTCTCGGCGCAGGATAATGATCCGCTGAGCGTGGCTCTCGGTAGCGCCTGCCTGATCGATGCGGAGTACGAGCGCGGCCTCGAGGTCGGCGTCTGAGGCGCAGGCTTCTCTCCATCAGGGACACGGGGTTGGGCTGGCGATCCCGACTCCGATCTGTCCACCGCGTCTCCGGTTTTGTGTCTTTCGTCAAGCCCGCGCTCAGGGCGACGGCTTGCCCTCTTCGTCCTCGTCGTCCTCTTAGTCCTCGTCGTCCTCATCCTCGTCCGCATCGAGAGAGAGGTGATCGAGGATGGCGTCTTCCTCCTCCGCCTCCATGAGCAACTCATCGAAGAGATCGTCGTCAAGGCCGTCGGCCAGGCCGAGAGAGACAAGTTCGATGACCTCTGCCTCGGTCGGCTCGCGACCATGGGCCTTGACGAACTCAGCGCGCATCGCTTCCATCGCCACCACGACCCCTGCGAGTGCGGCATCGACGTCGTCGGGGTCGTCGTCGGGGTCGTCGGCGGCGGCCTCCGGCGGCAACAAGCGCCAGCCCGCGGCAGGGGGCTGCGGTGGCGGCGTCCTGCGTCCGGTGGATTTCTTACCCATGGGGAACGTCCTTTCGAGTATCAATGCGGGCAGACGGCCAGTGGCTCTGCCCTGATGGTTTGGTAGGCGTCAACAACCGCCTGGCCGAGAGCCGACGCGGGGTCGATGCCGGTCAGCTGGCGGAGGCCGGCCTCAAGGCCCTTTTCGCGCAGGAGGGCCTGCACTTCAACGGCGGCGGGGTCCGCGGCCGGGTCAAAGCTAAGAGCCGCGGCGATGCCCCAGGCCAGGTGCTTAGGGACCTGACCGGTAGCCAGGGCGAGGTTTGCGGCCCCGACCAGGCGGTCGGCGGGCTGGAGCTTGCGGATGGGGTCACGGCCGAGGCGAAAGATGGTATCGGCCAGCAGGCGGTTGGCAAAGCGGCGCAGGAGGTCGCGGACATGGTCCTCAAGCCATTCCTGGCGAGCGGCGAAACGCTGCACGATGCCGGCGACGCTCTCGGCCAGGCCGCCATCGAGGAGGCGCCGAACCTCGGGGTCTTCCAGGGCCTCGTAACCGTATTCGTAGCCGCGCCGGTAGCCCGCGTAGGCAAGCAGGGCATGACCGCAGTTGTGGATGTAGAGCTTGCGGGCCGTGAAGAGAGGGAAGTTCTCCTCGGGCGACATGGCCGAGATCAGCGGAATCTCGCCGCGGAAGCCGCTGCGGTCGACCGGGAGTTCCTTATAGGGTTCGACGCGGATGAAACTGAGGTCACGGGCGCGCATGTCCGGCGTGGGTGCCGGGACCATCCGGCCGATCACGGTGTCGACCAGCCCCACCTGTTCGGCCAGGTAGTCCCGGCCGACTGGGGCAATGGCCGCGGCAATGAGATCACGGCAAATGGCGGCAGCGCCCTTGAGGTTCTCGCAGATGATCAGGTTCAGCGCCGGCGCTGCGGCCGCGGCGCGGCGCTCCAGGCCGCGGGCCAGGACGGGGGCGATGTGCTTGAGCGCGGCGGCGCCGACCGCCGTAGCCCCGATGGAGGCCTCCGCCAGCGCCGCGGCGACCGCCGCGGTATCCCTGCCGTGGATGGCACGGACGGGGCCGACACGGCAATTCTGAATATCGTCGTTGAAAACGGCTTGCAGGTGGTAGGAGCCCTGCCGGTTCAAGGCGTCAACCAGCTCCTGGTCGACGTCGACGAAGGTGAGGGCATAGCCGGACTCGCTGAAAAGCTGTCCGATGAACCCGCGCCCGATGTTGCCCGCGCCGAAGATGATCGCTTGCTGAGTCATGGTATCCTGCGCTCGGTCTCGGGGAGAAAGACCTCCTCGGCTCACCACGCAAACCGGCCCGCAATATGGTGTGGGCGCGGAGCGAGTGCAACGTCTCGAACCGATCTGAGCGCGGTTGACAGCGGCTGCCACCGGGGTACATTTCTCGCCCCGGTGCTGGCGTCTGAGCCCTGCGTGGGAGAGTTATCCTTGTCGCCCATCTTCGCCGCTGACAGTTATGAGACGCCGACGACGGCGCCACGACTGCCTGGGTCGCGCCTGCTGGGCTGGACGCGCTGGCCCTTCCACTGGCAGGTTCTCCTCACGGTGTTGCGCGGGCGCGCCGCGGCGCAGCGGGGCACCTTCACCTGTGCGCAGTTCCTGGAGTGTTCTGAGGCCGTAGTACGGGCGGTGGAAGGGTGTGGCGGGCGCTTCCAGGTCACGGGCCTGAACCACCTCGCGACCGCCGGGCCGCTGGTGGTCATCGGCAACCACATGAGTTTCCTCGAAACCTTCGCCATGCCCGCGATGATCTTGCCGCGGCGGCCGGTCAGTTTCGTGGTCAAGCAGTCGCTGCTGGAGCACCCTGGCCTGGGCGGCATCCTCAAGGCGCAGGAACCCGTGGGGGTTGACCCGGACCAACCCGCGCGAGGACCTGCGCACGATGCTCACCGAGGGGGTGCAGCGCTTGCAGGCGGGCAGGTGCCTATGCGTGTACCCGCAGAGCACCCGGCACTTTGATTTCGTCGAGTCGAAGTTCAGCAGTATCGGCGCGAAGGTGGCGCAACGGGCGGGTTGCCCGATCGTGCCGGTGGCGTTGCGCACGGACTTTCTGGAGAACGGCGCCTTGATCAAGGACATGGGCCCGATTCACCCCGAGCGCGTGGTGCGCTTCGCCTTCGGCGCACCGATCGACTCGTCCAACGCCCGGGGGGCACAGCAACAGGTGGTGGACTTCATCAGGTCGCACCTGACGGCCTGGGGGGTTCCGTGCCACTGAGCCCGACCGAGGGCCTCACGGGATGTCCGCCTCCGGGGCGGCCCGCCCATAGTTCCGCCGCTCCTTGGTCTTGGGCCGGGTCAGATCGGCCTTCTCGAGCAGGCATTCGTCGCCGAGCAGGCGCCGCAACCCGACCCGCAGGGCCTCGGTGTTGCTGACGGCGAGGCCGTCGGCCTGCACGAAGGCGAGGTCCCCGCTGTCGCAGATCAGACACAGGGTCACCGGGGTTCGGCCCGGGTGGGCGCGGCAGAGGGCGGCCAACTGATCCACCGTGGCGCGGCTGACCGCCTTCTGCCGCAGTCGGACATGGACTGCCGCCGTGAAGAGCTCGGGAGCTTGCTCCAGGGGAAGCACGCGCTCGGCCAAGATCTTGGTGCCCTCTTCATCGCGGCGACTCAGGGCGCCCTCGACGAACACGAGCGCATCCGGCTTGAGAGTCTCGGCGCAGGCCGCATAGCAATCCGCGAAGACCATGCACTCCACCTCGGCTTCGCGGCTTTCGAGGGTGAGGATGGCCCAGGGCCGGTTGTCGCGCTTGGAGCGCTTGAGGTCGAGATGGCTGACGATCCCGCCGACGCGGGTGCCCACGCCATCCTGCAAGACGCTCAGTTCGGCGATCGTCTCGATCTGGAAGGTCTGGATCAGGTCGGCAAACTGGTCGGTCGGATGACCCGTGACGTAGAATCCCAGGAGTTCTTTCTCGTAGCTCAGCAGTTCGCGCCGCTCCCACTCGGGGACGGCGGGCGGCGTCAGACACAGCACGCTACTCTCCTCGGGAGCCAGCAGGGCAAACAGCGAGCCCTGGCCGCGACGGCGGTCCGCCAGGCTGCGTTGGGCCCGCTGCATGGCTTCATCGAGCAGACTGAAGACCTGAGCCCGCTTCAGGCCGAATGAATCGAAGGCGCCGGCCTTGGCCAGGTTCTCCAGCACCCGGCGATTCACCCCGGTATCGAGGCGTTCGCAGAAGTCGAGCAAGCCGGTAAAGGGTCCCCCGGCCTGGCGCTGCGCCATGATGGCGTCCGCCGCGGCGCTACCCACGCCCTTGATGGCTCCCAGGCCGAAACGAATCAGGTCGGCACTCACGCCAAAGCGCAACTGGGAGTGGTTGACGTCAGGCGGCATAATGCTCAGGCCCATATGCCTAGCCTCGGCGATGTAGAACGCGAGTTTCTCGGCGTTGCCGAGTTCGCCGTTGAGTACAGCCGCCATGAACTCGGCCGGGTAGTTGGCCTTGAGGTAGGCCGTCCGGTAGCTCATCAGGCCGTAGCAGGCCGAGTGACTCTTATTGAACCCGTAGCTGGCAAAGCGCAGGATCTTGCTCCAGATGCTGGCCGCCACCTCGCGGCTGTAGCCGCCGTGCGACACCACGCCCTCGCGGAACTTCTCGCCGTACTCGAGCAGATCCTTCTCCTTCTTCTTGCCGATGGCGCGCCGCATGACGTCGGCCTGGGCCAGGGAGAAGCCGGCCACGGCCTGACAGACCTGCATGATCTGTTCCTGATAGACCATGATGCCATAGGTTTCCGAGAGCAGCGTGCGCATCTCAGGCGTCTCATACTCAGGCGTCTCGCGTCCGAGCTTGCATTTGATGAAGGTAGGGATGAACTCCATGGGGCCGGGCCGGTAGAGCGCGACCAGGGCGATGATCTCTTCCAGGCGGCTGAGGCCAAAGCTGCGGCACAAGTCCTGCATGCCGCCGGACTCAAGCTGGAACACGCCCACGGTCTGCCCGTGGTTCAGCAGCTCATAGGTCTTAGCGTCATCCAGCGGGAAGTCGTCGGGAGCCAAGCGGTGGCCGGTCCGGGCGCTGACCATCTCGAGGGTATCCTCGATGATGGTCAGCGTCTTGAGCCCGAGGAAGTCCATCTTCAGCAGGCCCAACTCTTCACAGGGCGCGGCCGGGAATTGCGTGATCCACTCGCGGCCCGCGCCGCGGGCCAAGGGGACAATGCCGTCCAAGGGCTGGTCGCCGATGATGACGCCGCAGGCATGAATGCTCTGATTACGGTTCAGCCCTTCGAGCACCTTCCCCCGCTCAAAGACCTGCCGGACCCAGTCCGTCGACTCATGCAAGGCCTTGACTTCCGGGATGTCCAACGCCTTGGCGAGGGTCATCTTCGGGTCGGTCGGAATCAACGAGACCAGGCGGTTCGAGTCGGCAAAGGACACCCCCATGACGCGGGCCACGTCCTTCAGCACCGCCTTGGCCTTGAGCGTCCCGAAGGTGCCGATCTGCGCCACGCTCTCGGCGCCGTACTTGTCGCGCACATAGTCCAGCACTTCGCCGCGGCGGCGTTCGCAGAAGTCGATGTCAAAGTCGGGCGGGGAGACACGGTCGGGGTTGAGGAAACGCTCGAAGAGCAGGCCGTAGCGCAGCGGGTCCAGGTCCGTGATGCCAGCCAGGTAGGCCACAATGCTGCCCGCGCCGGAGCCGCGTCCCGGACCAACCGAGATGCCCCGACCGCGGGCATACTTAATGAAGTCCCAGACTACGAGGAAGTAACTGAGGTAGCCCATTCGATCGATCACACCAAGCTCGTAATCGATACGGCTGAGTATGTTACGTCTCATCTCAAGATCGGGCTCAGCGGCCGTGGCAGGGATGTACTCGAGATTCTCCGGTTCCCTGAGCTGGTAGCGACGAAGCAGGCCCTGCTGGCAGACCGCGCGCAGGAACGCCCTGCGGACCGGGCAGTGCAGATCGGTGGCGTTGTCGGAGCCATCGGGCAGGCGGAAGACCGGGTAGTGGTTTTGTCCGAGAGGAATGTTGAGCTTGCACTTCGCGGCGATATGGACGGTGTTGGCAATGGCCTCGGGGCAGTCGGCAAAGATGGCCGCCATCTCGGCGCCGCTCTTGAGGTAGAATTGGTCGCCGGAGAAGCGCAGCCGTTTGACGTCCGCGAGTTGACTCTGGGTGCCGATGCACAAGAGCGCGTCATGGCCGACGTGATCGCCGGCCTGCAGGTAGTGCGCATCGTTGGTGGCCACCACGCCGACCCCGTACTCGCGCGCCAGGCGGAGCAGGGCCTGGTTGGCCTGCCGCTCCATCAGCAGCAACTGGCGGTACTCCTCATCCTGGATGCTCTCGACCACGAGCTCGGGAGGGGCGTGGTACTGCAGCTCCAGATAGAAGTCCTCCTGTCCAAACAGGCTGATAAAGAACTCGATCGCCTCGCGGGCCTTGCCTTCGCGCCCCTTGAGAAGGTTATCCGGAATCTCGCCCGCCACGCAGGCCGAGAGGCAGACGAGGTGGGCGTGGTGCTGACGCAGCGTCTCCCGGTCGATGCGGGGTTTGTAGTACATCCCCTCGTCGCTCCAGGCAACACGGCTGAGGCGGCAGAGGGTCTGGTAGCCGATGAAGTCCTTGGCCAGCAGCACAAGATGATGCCGGGTGGCGTCGCTGTGGTCGGCCAAAGCGCTCGGGGTCATGTAGAACTCGCAGCCGAGGATCGGCTGCAGGCCGTGCTTGGTAGCCGTCCGGTAGAGGTCCAACGCCCCGAACATGTTGCCGTGGTCCGTGACCGCGACCGCTTTCTGTCCCAAGGCCACAATGCGTTCACAGAGGCGGCCGACCTGGCAGGCCCCATCCAACATGCTGTAATCAGAATGCACATGCAGATGCACGAAATCCGGCCCCGCCGGGACCGCGCTCGCGGCGGGAGCCGCTGGCGCCTCCACCGCAACCGCTTCCTCGGCCGCCTCTTCATCCGGCAGAATGACGTCCTCCGACAACGACGGAAGACTGCTCTCAGGGGCTATCACAATGTCGCTCACGGCGGTATCCTCGTCACTGGGTGATGGCGACTCGCCTGCTCCGCTAGGGCGAGACGCGCCACCCTACACCGGCGGGAAAAACGCGGCGGCAGTCGCCCCACCCTCTCGGCTAAGCGGCATCCGGGGCGCCGCGGTACGAACCGTGAAACCGTAGTGTACTCCTGGCCAGAATCCACGCCGGACACCCGCAAAAAGCGCCGGCGGGCACCCCCTGCACGTGGTGATGTAAATCTCCTTCTGGTCTTTGGATACCTTGACGCGGGTTGGTCCCCAGCAGGATGGAATCAGCCCTTTGGTTGTCCTGGAGTCAACATCGATTACTGCTACTGCATTGAATCCCAGC